>NC_007798.1:600000-859006 GCF_000013165.1 Neorickettsia sennetsu str. Miyayama
CCCTTTTGAATCGCTGGTCCATCAGCAAGAATATCACCTTTTTTAACACGCTGTCCCTGATGGACAACACAACGCTGATGTATACATGTATTGTGATTCGACTTTCTGAATTTACACAACGTATAAGAATCAATCCAGAAATCGTCCTTCGACTCCGACGCAACAACGATATTCCTGGCATCTATATACTGCACAACACCTGCACGTTTGGCAACTATTACGGCACCAGAACCACGCGCTACATAGCCTTCCATCCCAGTCCCAACCAATGGTGCCTCAGGCATGATAAGTGGTACAGCTTGTCTTTGCATGTTGGAACCCATGAGAGCTCTATTTGCATCATCATTTTCCAGAAAAGGAATTAAAGAGGCAGCAACCGAGACTATTTGCTTAGCCGATACATCCGCAAACTGAACCTCACTACGCGGAATAAAAACATTCTCATAATTCCTACGACAGTACACCAAATCGTCGACTATATAGCCTTCTTCATCGACACGAACACTAGCTTGACAAATATTTGCCTTTATTTCATCGATCGCAGAAAGATATGTGACTTCGTCGGTAACACGGCCATCACGCACATAGCGGTAGGGGGTCTCTATAAAGCCATACTTATTAATCTTTGCATATATAGCAAGACTATTTATCAGCCCAATAGTCGCACCTTCCGGGGTCTCCGTTGCACAGATCCTACCGTAATGCGTGGTATGCACATCTCGCACCTCGAATCCCGCCCTACCTCTATTCAATCCCCCAGGACCTAAAGCTGATATACGGCGTTTATGCGTAATTTCCGAGAGTGGGTTAGTCTGATCCATAAACTGCGAAAGTGCCGAAGACATGAAAAATTCACGAATGACAGCCCCAAGAATCTTAGAATTTATCATTTCACACGGCATCACCGTATCAAAGTCGGCAGTCGCCATATTTTCGACAATAACCTTGGCCATCCTCACAAGCCCGATGCGGAACTGATTATCCATAAACTCCCCAACAGACCTAACCCGCCTATTGCCAAGATGATCTATGTCATCGACGTCCCCAACTTCTCTTTGTAAAAGGGCCAACTCCTTTACCGTGCAAAAAATGTCCTCCTTAGTCAAAACAGTCAGACTCTCATCATGACTTAGATTAAACTTGGCATTTAGCCTGATCCTACCGACGTTCAGGAGATCGTACCTCTCAGGAGAAAAAAAGAGCGACTCAAACAGCTTCTCTGCAGACTCAACAGAAGGAATCTCACCTGGCCGAACAACTCTATATATCGAGAGCATTGCTTCTTCATAAGAGCAATCGTACTGCAAAACAGTACTGAATACATAATTACCCTTCAGTTCAACCAACTTAATAGAATCCACATCAAGAAATTCCAACTTTGCAACATGCTCCTTGGTCAACTTCGTACCATGTGGAAGAAGAACTTCTCCTTTAGTCGAGACAAGATCATCAGCAAGGTACATGTCCTTCATGACTTCTAAGTCCATGTAGCAATAACGTAACCCTTTCGCATATAGATTTCGCGCCAATACTATGGAAATCCTGTTGCCCTTTGCCAAAACTAACTCACCTGTCTCCGCATTGATAAGATCATACTGAAGACGAACCCCCTTAAACTTTTCCGGAACAAAGCAAACAGTCCACTTACCATCTTTCGTTAAGCGACACTCCGAGACCTCACAAAACTGAGCAAAAATATCCTTATTCGACAACCCCAGAGCCCTAAGCAAAAAAGTGACTGGAAGTTTTCTCTTTTTATCTATTCGAAAATACAATACGTCCTTAGCATCAAACTCAAAGTCCAACCAAGAACCCCTATAAGGTATGATACGCGCAATATAATTGAGCTTGCCGGAGATTGACCTAGCTTTGTCATTATCGAAAAACACCCCAGGTGCACGATGCATCTGAGATACGACAACCCTTTCCACACCATTTATTATGAACGTCCCGTTCTTAGACATAATGGGTATGTCACCCATGTATATCTCCTGTTCTCGTACATCCTTTACCGCTGGTTCAGTTGACACCCCCTCACTACCTTCGCCAGATGTCTCATCACCAAAAACAACTAGCCTAAGTATTGCCCTGAGCGGCGCCGAGTACGTAATACCTCTTTCAACACAGCCATATTCGTCATGCTTAGGCTCACCCATCCTGCAGCTCACAAACTCAAGGGAAGCCCTACCATATCCATCATTCACCGGAAAAACGGATGCAAAAATATCGCTGATTGAAAATACAGTATCACCTCCACCTACAAACGAAGCATAAGAATCCTTTTGGACTTTCACCAGATCAGGAAAGTCAAAAAGCAGCTCATCGAAGTATAACCTGTGAAATTCAGACATAAGAGAAGAAACAAGAAAACGATCTACGCAGAAGAGTTATTCTCCTTTCAATTCAGGCTCACATTCAGCTTCCTTTAAGATCTTTGCATATGCATCAGCCTTTTCTTTTGTGAGACCGGAAAGAACATCCACAGGGACAGCTTCAACTTTATCTTTAAGCTCCTTTAAACCCATATCTTGACCTAACTCCTGCTTAAAGATCGTCTTCAATGCTTTGATGGCGTTTGTCTTCTTCTCACCGTAACTCTTCAAGATCAAGGTAAACTTGGACGCCTCACCCTTCTTTTCAACGGACTCAGATGTTGCAGGTGCAGCAGCCACAGCAGCAGGAGCCATAGCAACATCAGGCAAGTTTAAAACCTTTTTCAACTCAGCAGCGAGCTCAGCTGCTTCAACAAGGCTCAAAGATAAAATCTTTTGAGCAATTTCAGAACACTCAACTTTAGACACAAAAACCTCCAAAAAAACAGGTAAGGACAACAACTTTTTAATCAGCAATTAACATTAGCACTTTTCACATAGGAATCAAAATAACCTGCCAAAAGCCTTGCGGGACCATCAAGAGAGTTCACTAGTGCAATAGGAACAGCATTTATAGCATTGATGAGCGACAAGTACACGTGCGTTTCGTTAGGCAGTTTAGAAAACTCATCCATCAACCGACGCCCAAAGACGACCTTATCATACTTGCCACCAAGAATTTCCAATCTATCTTTCCCATACTCACCGGAAAACTTAAGGATACAACGTAGGAACTCCGGAACATTCTGACTACAGTGGACAAAAGCAACACTCTTAGAAAAGTACTCAGACAGAAAGGACAAACTCGAATTTTCAACAGCAATTCTAGCGAGCGAATTCTTTACAAAATTGAAGTTACCCCCAAAATCCCACAACCTTTCACGGACACTAAACACTTCCTGAGCACTAAGCGAGGAAACTTTCACGACAAGTACAACCTTCTGCTCAAGTATCATCTCAAGCTTCGCCAAAAAAGCCGCTTTTCTCTCGTTCATAACAAATCCCACTATAATGCTAGAAAATCTACAAAGCACCCATCTCCCATGGTACTACTCACACTAATGCTACGCACATAACTCTGCAAGCTAACATTCTTAGGCCGAGTCGCAAAGACAGATTCACAAAAAATCTGAAAATTCTCCCTGAGCTTGTCGAAGCCCATACCCAAATTTCCAATTTTAGAGTGCATAACACCCGCCTTGTTGGTTTTAAAGAGTGCTTTGCCCCCTAATATCGCAGTAACCGCAGCAGCAATATCGTGCGTTACTAAACCATACTTACTGTCCGGCATCAAACCACGCGGACCCAGAATTCGAGCTATCTTACTTAATTTTGACATCATCGGAGGACTAGCTAAAGAATACTTATACCCCTTAACAAAATTCTTCTTGGCCTTAATCCTCTCTATAAGCTCTTCGCCACCGTACGTCACGTTCTCATCAATCACTTGAGCCATCTGCGGTTCACCACAAAAGACAAGAACACGCCCAAAATAAAAAGGATACTTAAAAACGCAACCTATTTTAACAGAATCTTTTGAAAAAAAGTGAACCGCAACGTCAACTGACTCATTAAACTTGCACGCTTTTTCAAGCAACTTTCTTAGAGCATCATCTGCACTTACTATCTCTCTCATTCTAATCTCCTGACACTTTTATGCCCATCGAGGCCACTTTTCCCGTAACCATCCGAACAGCAGCATCAAAATTCCTAGTGTTCATGCAACCAATCAATTCCCTTGCAATCTCAGATATCTTACTTTGCCCAACCGAAGCCACAAAACTTTTTCCTGGAGCAGCAGAACCTTTACTAAACTGCAAGAAAGATTTTATAACATCCGTAGAATTTTTACCCCTCACGACAACATCAAAAGTTTTATCCTGATATACAAGAACCCTTACCCTTATGTTACCTGCGAGCGCACCAGTCAACTCATTACATGCCTGACAGAACTTCATAAGATTGACCCCTTTTGGTCCAAGCGACGAAGCTATAGCAGGGGTCGGAGAAGCCTTACCCGCTGGAACACGTAACTTTAACCTAGCAACAACTTTCTTCATATAGTAAGACCAAACACAAAGAACAACACTATTCAACCAATTTTAGCTGATCCAGATTGAAAGACACTACCACATCCTGGCCACAAAACACTATCTTTACTTTAGCCTTCGATGTTCTTTCATCGATCTCATCAACCTCGCCCACACACGCCTCAAAGTATTCGCAGAGAATAGCAACACGCGAACCAACCGATATTTTCCCAGATTCTGGTGTAACCTCAGGAGAAAGCATAAAATTTCTCATTTCGTCGATATCTTTATCTGACAAAAACTTCGGAGAGCCGGCCTGATTGAGAAATCTACAAGGAATGCCATACAAACTGCGCATTACGGAGATCTCGCTCAGAAAAGCTGAACCCGGAACAACTTTAACAAACACATAACCTGGAAGAAACCTCTTGGAAGCAGAAGCATCAAACTTTACAAGAGCCGGCGAGAAGAGATCAACAACCTCATCACTGCAGCGACTTTTGATAAGGTCGCACACCTTCGATTCACTGCCGGACCTTACACGCAGAACACACCAAGTATGATCGGAACTACTACTCATACAAGCCAAAAGTTTAGTAAAAAAACCGGATCATCAAAAAGATAACATAATCCACAAATGCAAAAAGCAGTGCAAAAATCGACGTAATGGAAAGCGCAAAAAGGGAAAAAGAGACAACCTCCCTCCTAGAAGGCCAAGTTATACCTCTAAACTCCGCGAAGACGCTGCGAAAAAAACTTATCCAAAACATACACATAAGAACAGGAGCGATAGGACTCGAACCTACAACCATCGGTTTTGGAGACCGAAACTCTACCAATTGAGCTACGCTCCTAAGACTCAATTCTTCACAGCTCTCACAATTTTGAACATCTTTGCTATTTCGGCATCAGTCTTAGAATCCATAATCTCCAACACTTGACCAGCGCCTACTGTCACTCCCCCCTCTCTGATTGCAAACCTAGACCCTTTCTCCATCGCAATCGGATTCAAGAGCTCCACAAAAATCTCCAAATCATCACCTGGCATGACAATTTCAGCCCCATCTACAGGCAAGTACGCCGTGCCAGTAACATCTGTCGTACGGAAATAAAACTGCGGCTTATACCCAGACACGAACCCTGTCCTTCTGCCACCTTCCTCTTTTGTAAGAGTCACGATCCTCGCCCTCAACTTCCTATGAGGAGTAATCGAACCCGGCTTACAGAGAACTTGTCCCCTACATACATCTTCTCTTTTCGAACCACGGAGAAGGATACCAACATTAAATCCAGCCTCACCTTGTTCAACAAGCTTGTTAAACATTTCGACTCCAGTACAGGTAGTTTTTTGTGTATCCCTTATACCAACAATCTCAACCCCATCACCAACTTTGATACAGCCCCGCTCAATTTTTCCTGTAACAACAGTTCCACGTCCGGAAATGGAAAAGACATCCTCAATAGACATGAGAAAATCACCATCAACCGCCCTTTCAGGAAGCGCAATATACTTATCGCACGCAGCAAGCAACTTGCGAATAGAACCCTTGCCAAGCTCACTTTCCTCGCCATTAAGCGCCAATAGTGCGGAACCCCTTATGATTGCCGGATTACTTCCATCTTCCTCATCCTCTGGCAAATCGAATCCATGTGATATCAAAAGATCCTTGATATCACTCTCAACAAGCTCCAGAAGCTCCTCATCAAGCTCAGAAGAATCACACTTGTTGATGTAAACAACTATACTCCCGACACCAACCTGCTTTGCTAAAAGGATGTGCTCCTTTGTTTGCTGCATGGCACCATCTGTACCCGCAACCACAAGTATAGCACCGTCCATTTGTGCAGCACCCGTGATCATATTCTTGATATAATCCGCGTGTCCCGGACAGTCCACGTGTGCATAGTGACGCTCCGGAGTCTTATACTCAACGTGCGCAGTGGAAATGGTAATACCACGCTGCCTCTCTTCTGGGGCCTTATCAATATTATCATACGCCCTAAAATCAGCCTCATAGCCACCACCTTCCTCTGAACAAAACTTGGTAATCGCAGCAGTCAAGGTCGTCTTTCCATGATCAACGTGCCCTATCGTACCTATATTTAAATGCGGTCTATCGTTGACGAAGACCTGCTTCTGTTTAACAGCCATTTCTACTTCTCCTTATTATCTTTACAACATCTAATTAGCAACACGCTTGTCAACCAGCTCAGCAGCTATATGGTCGGGCATTTTTGCATATTCTTTGAACTCCATCGAGTAACTAGCGCGCCCCTGGGTAGACGAACGCAAATCATTGACATAACCGAACATCCTAGACAACGGCACAACACCAGAGATAACTCGTGCATTACCCTTAGCCTCCATTTCGGCTATTTTTCCTCTTCTGCTATTCAGGTCACCAATAACCGTACCAGTATACTCCTCAGGTGTGACGATTTCAACACGCATAAGCGGCTCCATAATCTTAAGCCCTAGCTTTTTAGCCGCTTCCTTAAACGCATCTCTTGCTGCAATCTCAAATGCAAGCACACTAGAATCCACATCGTGGAAAGCTCCATCCATTAGCGTTACTTTAAATCCGATGATTGGATAATTAGCTAACAGCCCTTTGTTCTTTACAGAAACCAAACCTTTTTCAACACCAGGTATGTATTCCTTTGGTATAGCACCCCCAGTAATCTTACTTTCAAAGAGAAACTCCCCATCATCATACGGTTCAAACAACATTTTCACACGAGCAAACTGACCTGCACCACCGGTTTGCTTCTTATGGGTATAATCTATTTCGTAGGACTGCGTGATGGTTTCTCTATAAGCAACTTGAGGATCACCAACATTCACGTTGACATTAAACTCACGCTTCAGTCTGTCCAAAATGATCTCTAAATGCAATTCCCCCATACCCCTAAGTAGGGTCTGTCCTGTTTCCTCGTTACTTGCAACTTTCAAAGAAGGATCCTCTGCGCATAACCTAGCTACAGCCAGCGCCATTTTCTCCTGCTCAGCCGTGGACTTCGGCTCAACCGCAATCTCAATCACTGGATCAGGCGCAGAGATCCTCTCTAATGTCAGTACCTTCCCAGAAGCACAAAGTGTATCACCAGTACTCGTATTTTTAAGTCCTGCTAACGCGACAATATTGCCGGCTGTTTCGCTTTTCACGTCCTCTCGCGAGTTAGCATGCATCAGAAGCATTCTCCCGATCCTTTCTTTATTATCTCCATGAGAATTAATCACTACGTCTCCGCTGTTCAGGGTGCCCGAATAAATCCTCACAAATGTCAACGAACCAACATAAGGATCGTTCATCACCTTAAACGCGAGCCCAACAAAGGGAGCCTTCGGATCCGGCTTTATATTTATTTCCTCACCCTTTTCATTCTCACCAATGATATCTTTTGTATCAACCGGAGAGGGAAGATAATCCACAACCGCATCAAGTAATGGCTGCACACCCTTATTTTTAAACGCAGAGCCACAAAGAACAGGTACAAAGTGATAACCAATCGTCCCAGCCCGAATTGCAGCCCTTATCTCCTCCTCAGAAATCTCCTCTCCACCGAAGTACTTATCCATGAATTTATCATCTGTCTCGGCAATCTTTTCCATTAATTTTTCCCGATACAAAGCGGCTTGTTCGGCTAAATCTGCAGGAATCTCCCTGTACTCAAATTTTGCGCCGAAATCATCGCCTTGCCAGTAGATAGCCTGCATCTTTACGAGGTCTACAACCCCAACAAAGGACTCGGACACACCGATAGGTAGTTGTAGTATTACCGGATTTGCACTGAGCTTGCTCACTAGCATTTCAGCACAACGATAGAAATCCGCACCCATTCTATCCATTTTATTGACGAAACACAGACGCGGCACATTGTGCTTATCAGCCTGCCTCCAGACGGTTTCAGACTGAGGTTCCACACCCGCTACACCGTCAAAAACTGCAACGGCACCATCTAAGACCCTGAGCGAACGCTCAACCTCGATCGTAAAATCAACGTGGCCAGGTGTATCAATAATATTAATCTTCGCGCCCTTCCACCAACACGTGGTCGCAGCAGAAGTGATAGTAATGCCACGTTCTTTCTCCTGCTCCATCCAGTCCATCGTTGCAGCGCCCTCGTGGACTTCCCCAACGGTCCTATTTACACCAGTGTAAAGGAGTATCCTTTCTGTCGTGGTGGTTTTACCAGCATCAATGTGAGCCATGATGCCTATATTCCTTATTTTTTCTAACTCAACAGACGAAGCCGACACGAAAACACCTACCTATTACCACCAATATTGTTACTAGGATTGCTTCTTCTAGCACCCCCAGTATTGAAAAATCTAAAATGTGAGAACGCGCGGCCAGATTCAGCAACCTTCACATTCTCCTCAAATTTTCTGAATGCACCGCCGTGACCAGAATGAGCTTCCAAGAGCTCCAGCGCTATCCTATCTCTTGAACACATACCTTTGCGCTTGCGCGCTTCAGATAGCAACCACCCAAATGCAATAAACCGAGATCTCTCCTCTTTTATTGGAACTGGGATCCTATAGTTCACACCCCCAGCTCTGAAGGAACGTAACTCGACAGCCGGAGAAATATTCGCCAGCACACCCGTTAGCACATCCATCGCTGGAACACCAAGTTGCTTTTCAGCTTTCTCCATAGCACCATAGACTATCTTTTCCGCTAGCGCACGCTTACCTTTTTTCATCACGTGATTTATAAACTTCGCGACGATCTTGCTGTTATACTTTCTATCCGCAGAGACCTCACGTTTTTTGGCTACATTCCGCCTAGACATCTAAACTCCTGTCAACTCTTCTTAGCACCATACTTAGATCTTCCTTTTTTTCTTCCTTTGACACCCTCGGTATCAAAAACCCCTCTGACTATGTGGTAGCGGACACCAGGCAAATCCTTTACACGTCCACCACGTATGCAAACAACAGAGTGTTCCTGAAGATTATGCCCCTCACCAGGAATATACGCAATCACCTCAGCACCACCGGACAACCTCACCCTTGCAACCTTCCTAAGCGCAGAGTTCGGCTTCTTAGGTGTTGTCGTGTAAACCTTAGAGCATATCCCTCTTTTCAATGGATTCTTATTAAGCGCCGGAACCCTGTTTATCCTAGCAGGAGTCTTCCTGGGTTTCCTAACCAACTGATTGATCGTAGGCATCAAATATAATTTAGACCGAAAACAAAACTTTTCCGAAAATAAGACACAGCGCGGACTCGGGCCGAGCTACAGGTAATAATTATTATCTGAAAAAAATACTTTTATCAACACCTCATATTGAGCTATCCTGCCCATATTTATAGCATCCTGTGCTTCCATTGATGCGCTATCAAAAAATGAGTGTTCGAAAGGTCTATCTAAAAACTTAAACTTGTAAAATCCGGATTGTCTGACCCCGAAAATATCACCAACACCCCGTAGTTTAAAATCTTCTTCTGCTATGAAGAAACCATCACTGGACTCTCTAAGTATCTTTAGCCTCTTCTTTCCGTTTTCGGTGATTTTCTGGGAATCATAAAGGAGAATGCAGAAAGACTTTTTGTTTCCGCGACCTACTCTACCCCTAAGTTGATGGAGCTGAGCTAATCCAAAATGATCTGCATCTTCAATAACTATTACGTCTACATCAGGAATGTCTACACCAACTTCAACAACGGTTGTAGCAAGTAGTATTTTCGTTTTACCATTGCGAAAAGCAGTGAGTTTTTCCTCCATTTTTTGCGCCGATAACACACCATGAACACAATCTACTTCATCGGCAAAGTGTTTTTTAAGCAGTCGAAACCTTTCTGTTACAGAAATAACTTTTAAATTTTCGCTTTCCTCAATCACGGGACAAATCCAGAATACTTTGGACCCTTTTCCGAGAATCACTTTAATCCTCTCAATGAGCTTTGCAATTTTGCTTTTTGTTACTGTAGAGGTAGTTACGACTGGTCTAGATTTGGGTTTTTCCCTAAGGTTCAGCAAGGTGATTGAACCAAACAACACTTGTCCTATTGTCCGGGGAATCGGGGTAGCACTTACAAGCACCAGGTCAGCTCCAGGATTCTCTCTGATCAACTTCGTCCTTTGATTTGCTCCAAACCTATGTTGCTCATCTATGACCAAGAGCCCCAGATCAAAGAAAAGTATCCCAACAGCCAAAATTGCATGCGTGGCAACAATGACTTTCGCATCCCCAGATCTAATGTCTTGTAAGAATTGCTCCCTAGAACAAGCAATCTTTTCCCCGGTTAGAAGCACAGGTTTGAGTTCCGGAAGTAATTTTTGCAGAACCTCAAAATGTTGCTTAGCTAACACGATGGTTGGTGACAGTAGAACAACTTGCTTACCCACCTCCACTGCATTAAGCATGGCAAAAATCACAACAAGTGTCTTTCCACTTCCAACATCACCTTGTAGTAGGGCTACCATTCTTACATCTTGCCCCTGCAGCGCATATATTTTTTTTATCACCTCTTCTTGACCTTCTGTTAAACTGAATGGCAACCGTGAACGCAAAAGAGCTGTAATTCTGCCATCTCCTTTTATAGGCTCCTTCTTCTGATTTAAGACTTGAGTATGCAGACTGTTGTTCACCAAATGCATTGCAAGAATCTCATCATAAGCAAGCCTTTTGCATGCCTGTTCGAACTCAACCTCGGATGATGGGTGGTGTAACTGCTCAATTGCTTTTCCCCATGATATTAGCCCTCTCTTTCTTACAGATGTTTGCTCTAGCCACTCTTTTGGAGGTTTAGACGACTTAAGTAAACTGTCAACCAAAGATAAAAACTGGTAGTTAGTTATACCGTCTGAAAGGCGATATTTTGGCTCAAACGCCGACAGTTTATCTCGCTCACTAAGTTTTAATATCTTGTCGGGATGAAACATCTGAGCACTCACTCCCATTCTCCCGTTTATGAGATACCATTCTCCTACTTTTAGCTTCCTCTGTAAGTAAGTTTTTGTGAAAAAAATCACTTCTAAAGAATCTTCATTTTTATCTTTGAAGAAAAACTTATGAAGTCGCTTTACTCGTCTAGATCTATGAAAATGCTCTTTTGATCCCTCGTACCTTGCCTCGATCGTTACAAATTCTCCCTCGACTGAATTTGCAATCGCCTTAAAGTTACACCTATTGACAAATCCCCTTGGCTTATGCAGCAACAGATCGACAACTCTACTCCCAGAAACAAGGTTACGTACCACCTCAAGCATTCTCTCTTCGAGTAGAAAAATCTTATCTATTGGATCAAACAAGTTGGCCATGTGATTCGCCACCGATAAACGGATTTAGACATTATATGCATTCAAGATCAAATGTAAGAAACGCTCTTCCTGCAAGAGAGAGTATCACTCAATCCAAAGCAAAATGACTACAGCCCAAACAAGACCACATTTGAGATGACAGAATTTATTTACTTGCAATATCAAGGATGGTACAATCTATGCTCATTCGTTGTTCAAAAGGTGTTATCCCTAGCCAAATAATGACACCGCTGTTTCTACTGCTTCCCCTGTTTGCATCACTGCTTGTACCGTTCTTTGTGTCGAACAGCAAATACTATTTTTCCATTCTCTTTTCTGTATCCACATTCTTGGCTTCGGTCATCGTAACCGCGCGTGCTGGTTCTGAGTTTATAGTCTTTCAACTGGGGACGATCACACTCAAAGCGGATGAACTTTCCTGCGTAATGCTGCTTTTGACGTCCTTGCTTACGATGCTCTGCATGATCATGGCAAAGGATAAACCCCCTGGTTACTTTAGCCTGTTGTTTTTGCTTGAATTCGTCCTTACGGTGTTCTTCTTAGCAACGGATTTACTTACTTTCTACATAATGTTTGAGCTTTCGCTCATCCCAATTTTTTTCATTATTGGTCTTTGGGGAGGAAAGAAGAGAGTATATGCAGCGTTTAAGATCTTTTTATACACACTGTTTGGATCGATTGGATTTTTGATATCGATTTTGTATCTATTTGCAGAACTAGGGACACTCGAAATTAGCTCCTTGGTACATTTGGTAGAGAACACAATCCCGATTGCAGCACAAAAACTTATTTGGATTGCCTTCTTCCTGGCATTTGCCGTCAAAATACCGATGTTCCCATTTCATACTTGGCTGCCGGATGCGCATGTTCAGGCACCAACTGAAGGTTCAGTGATGCTTGCGGGTGTACTGATAAAACTAGGGGCATATGGAATGCTCAAAGTCTTGTTACCAATTTTTCCCTCACTTAGCAGAGAATTCTCTACTTTAGTACTTTCACTAAGCGCAATTGCAGTGATCTATACCTCGTTAGTTGCACTTGCACAGACAGATATAAAGAAACTCATTGCATACTCGTCGATTGCACATATGGGAATCGTGACTGCTGGTCTTTTCGCATTCAATATTGAGGGATACAAAGGAGCGGTATTTCAAATGCTAAGTCATGGTTTGGTCTCCTCAGGGTTATTTTTTTGCATAGGCTACATCTACGACCGCAGTGCAACAAGACAAATCGCCGACCACTCCGGTATAATGAATTTTGCTCCCAGGCTAGGGTTTGCATTTATGATCTTTTCACTTGCGGCAATTGGCCTTCCTGGTACCGCAGGTTTCGTGGGTGAGTTCCTAGCATTTACAGGGCTATTTCAAAGCATGGAGACGTTTGCGATACTCTGTGCTACTGGTGTAGTTTTAGGAGCTTGTTATATGCTCTACCTTTGCAAACGAATCATATGGGGCACTCCTGAAGGCAAAATCTTTCAAGATATTCACCTACACGAGTCTATACCACTCATTACTTTAATCATCCTAGTGATGTTTCTGGGTCTCCGCCCGAGCTTTCTTCTTAATTTTTTGAGATGAATCAATACCTGTTTTTAC
Organism: Neorickettsia sennetsu str. Miyayama; assembly: GCF_000013165.1. Taxonomy (NCBI): domain Bacteria; kingdom Pseudomonadati; phylum Pseudomonadota; class Alphaproteobacteria; order Rickettsiales; family Anaplasmataceae; genus Ehrlichia; species Ehrlichia sennetsu. The sequence continues at coordinate 613,275 of NC_007798.1, forward strand.
TACCTGAAATTACACTTTTTACTCTTTCCTGTTTACTGCTTTTCTTAAAGAGCAGGAATGAATTTGGACTAATTGCAGTATTGATCGCTTTAGCAGCTACATTTTTCAGTCAAACTTATGCATCAGCCGAAATCTTAAACGGGATGCTACTAATTTCCCCTTTCACACAAACTGTCAAACTTGTAATACTCGCTTTTGCATGTATCTTTTTCATACAGGCCATCGCTGTAAAGCAGTCATATTCAAAAAACTTTTCGGTTTTGGTACTGCTTTCACTCCTTGGAATGCTGCTTTCTGTTTCGTCCAACACTTTGGCATCCCTATATCTAGCTGTAGAACTTCATAGCATAGGACAATACATACTAGCTTGTATAAAACATAAATCGATTAAGAGTGCAGAGGCTGGTGTGAAGTATACACTTCTGGGAACATTCATGTCAGCAGTAATGATATATGGAATATCGTTAATCTTCATGGTCTCCGGTGACCTTTCACTAAAAAGCCTTTTTATAGCGGACAATAAGATCCACTCTATAGGAGTTCTGCTATTCATTTCAGGACTGATGTTTAAGATTGCTGCTACACCCTTTCATTCGTGGGTAGGTGACATTTACGAGGGATCTCCTACGGTTTCTACAACATTTTTTGCTGTACTACCGAAGCTTTCACTCATCGTGGTGTTAGTTTCACTTATCTCTAACTTAGAACCTATTACATACGATGGATCTACTCACCCTACTGAGCTAATAAAGAATTCTCAGTATCTTAGGAACATATTATTTATTTCTGGCATTCTATCCATTGCTTTTGGTACTTTTTCTGCATTTGGACAAAAGAATATCAAGAGATTTATAGGATTTGCATCTGTCACACACGTGGGTTATATGCTGCTTGGGGTAAGTAGCTCAGCAAGTCTATCGTTTGGAAATCCAGGAGTTGCATATGCTCTGGTATATTCCTTTACAAACCTTGGCATTCTTTCTGTCGTATTGATGCTAAAAGACAAACATATCACTTCTCTGAAAAAGCTTAGATGCTCGAATAACTTGGTTGCTCTCGCATTTGTGCTCTTGCTCTTCTCCTCCGCTGGAGTACCACCGTTTATAGGGTTCTGGAGCAAGGCATATGTAGTGAAGACTCTCGTTGAAACAGATCATGTTCCCACAGCCCTTTTTTCAATGCTTGCTGGCGTGATTTCTGCTTTCTACTACGCAAGAATAGCTAAGGAAACCTACTTTACAAACATAGCAGAAGAGGGCATCAAAGTAAGCTTGGGACATAATACACTTCTCACGTCGATAGTCGTTTTGTGTGCACTGTTCTCAACATTTGGGTTTGTACTTCTGATCTGCTAATCCGTGTCATTATCATTCCTAACATCAGTTTCTTGTACACAGGAGTTGCTACTGCGTCTGTATGGTCGTAGCCAGGATTACAATTGTACCGCGTACATACCTAACATTCTCTCTTCACACGTTCCGTCGTGACTGGTCTGTTCGTTGCAGCAGCATCGGTTCGATATTAAGCTATTTTAAGGACACTCCTTAAGTATGTTCTATTCTACTAATTTGCTCTCCTCTAATGTTTTCGCGCCCTCTTAACCTAATACGCCTCAAGTCTCCAGAAAATACGAATGATGCTGTAAAAGACTTCATCTCGAAAGACAATTGTACACTCCTCATTGGAGAAAAACCGCTTTTTGGAAAAACAAGAAATGGGAAAAGAGATTGGAAAATCGTGGAAGGTAATCTTTTCATGAGTATCGGTCTATTCAACGAAGATGTAAAAACTGGAGAAATCGTTCTTAAGGTGGTTGTTGCAGTAGGTGAGCTACTCTCAAACTGGATAAAGGATATTCAATATAAGTGGCCTAATGATATCCTAGTCAATGGAAAGAAGATTTGCGGAATATTACTGGAATATAATTCTGGCAAATTAGTTATAGGGATAGGGATGAATGTATTACATTCACCATATGAATGGACTACCTGTTTAGATAAATACCACCAGATTTCACTCGATGAACTTTCACTGCAGATCCTAGCCTCACTCAGAGAACACGAGAGCAAACCAATTGAACAAATCATTAAAATATTGAGAAGCAAGGCATTCTTACTGGGAAAAGAAATCGACTTTAATACAAACGGAAAATTAGAAAGAGGTCTTTTCATTGATGTAGCACCAGATGGAGCTCTCGTGCTTGAAGATCTCTACACTAAAGAGCAAAAAAAATTTTATTCGGGGTCTATATGTACTACGTAATTACCGCATACCTTGTATACATTGGATTATTAGGCTGGTGTAGCTGGAGAATCATACAGCGATACATTGATTCTCAACGAAAGCTGCGTGATCTTGATCATCGACAGTAAGAGATTGCTCTGTTAGATTACCCTATTCTCCACATTTTTTATTCGTAATGCACACCAAAATCAGATATGACAGTTAAAAAGAAATTGCAAAAAGCATCAAGATTGATTCGCGAGACTCTAAAAGAGAATCTGTCTCTATTTCCAAGTGAAGATAAACTTTTTCAAGCAATCAGATATTCCCTCCTTGCAGAGAGCTCACATATTCGTGGATTTTTAGTGTTAGAACTTGGCACATTATTCAATATCCCATACGTGGACACTATAGAAGTTGCTGCTGCAATTGAAATGATCCACTCTTTTTCACTCATCCATGATGATCTCCCTGCCCTGGATAACTCAGATGAAAGAAGGAATCAGCCTGCATGCCATATTGCTTTCCAAGAGAGCACCGCCATACTCGCAGGAGATGCCTTGCTAGTTTTAGCTTATCAGATGCTCAGTCGTTATGGCACACCGCTTGTACAATGTACTTCCAAATATGTATTAGAAATGATCACAGGACAGGTTCATGACGTCATAGGCAGTTCTACACTCACCGCGGATGAAATCAATAAAATGAAATCTGGCTCACTTTTTGCATTGAGTTGTTCTAGCGTTGGTCACCTCGCGAATAGTGGACAAAGTGAGCTGACTGTATTAGAAGCATTTGGGTACGAAATAGGCATAATTTTTCAAGCTGTGGATGACATAAAAGATGGAGACGCTAAAAATGACCCTCAAAGGAGTATCACTGTTTCTCTAAAAAAAATTAAGAGAATTATTGATACAACATTTCTGCTTGAAAAAAAGACACTTATAGACGAACTAATTACCTTAATTATCAACGGATCGCTCTAAGAATCCGCAAAGCAAAAGTGCTAACTCATAGAATCCGTTTTTAGGCTAAGTGAGTCATCAGAACATGATCTAACTGACCTAAAACCAAAAATACTTGATACCAATTGGACACAAACACTCAACAGAAAACACCAACGCGACTACGACCAAAGTGAACCTCAAAACATATTTTCGAAGATAAGTGAGGCACTTCAGCTATATACATTAATTGCCCCTGCTACAACCCGGCCAGTATACCTTAGGAAGTTAGTATTGTTTGCAAAGCAAGATTGTAGTAAGATTCCAAGTGCTGCCTGCGTGGCTCAATTGGTAGAGCAACTGACTTGTAATCAGTAGGTTGGGGGTTCGAGTCCCTCCGCTGGCACGCCTTCTTCTGTTCCTACGGCACCAGCTTGATATTCTTTATTTCTATGAACACACCGCCCTGTTGTGTCCCGCACGCTTTACTTCATCTACCGGTCACACTCTGAAGAAAAACACACCTTACAAACCAAGTTTATCCAGCAGCGATTCTGAGGAATTTAGCTAATGGCAGCATAAACACTTTCCCACACCAACCTCGCCTGCATGGTTCTGAATTCCAACACTATTCATACACATCATACCCTCGAAACAACCGTGCTCACCGCCATGAATTATAGCTTCAGAGTATGAAAGTGGCAGCCTATCCTGAAATGCCTCTGCATATTGACTCTCTCCAAAATTTGGCGCCTTTGGAACGACCTCATTGCAAATGCCGTACTTGATCGCCCGCATTATTTGTCCTAATACTTTTGAGGGTACTGCATCTGCCCCCGCTACTCTATGCTCTATCGTGTCATAAGTAACCCGTACAGCATTACTTTTGTTCTCTTCAAAACCCCAATTTATAAACCTAGGTGTGAACTTATCGTAATATTGGAAGCGCCTATAGGACTCAATACTAGGAGCAAAACACAGCATAGAAGAACGCATTAAATGACAAAATCCACCAACAATAAAGCTTCTTAGCTTAGGTTCCAACCTGGTGATATTTTTTTGAGACCCTTTATCGTGCAAACTAACATGAACATGCAAGGCACTTCCAGGCTGGTCCAAGCGTAGTTTGGCCGAAAAATCTGCTACTCCACGTACAAGGCTCTTAAAGCTGTTTATCTCATTTAAAAGAAGAGATATGTTACCTGTCGGAAGTGTCGAGATTTCATACTGCCCATCCCCTCTTTCTTTAGAGACACCTTCGATCAAACTAAAGTGCTGCGAAACCAACTCCTTAAAAAACCCGATTTTTTCACTACTGTAGAATTCCAATTCGATCCCTAATTTTATTCCAAAGTTAAACTGTTCATTCAGAGTTGCCAGAGTCATACTAGTTACATTTTCACGCAATTATCACCTATATCTTTCGAATCTGAAAGTTCATCTAGAACACAGTGAACTTGATTACCTTATCTTCAATTGATATAAGAGCAGGACGATTCTTTCTACTTTTCTAAATAGAAAAGAACATTCGCGTTCATATGGACATTGCACAATGTATAATCATATTAAAAATACAATTAAGATCTTCGGCGATTTTACGCTCTTCAGCCTAAGCACGTTCCTGAGCGGTAGGAAGATATATTTTTCGGAAATAATAAAACAGCTATTCTTGATAGGATATTACTCGATGCCAATCGTTGCATTTTCTGCTGTGTTCATAGGAGCAATGTTGGCGTTCCATACCTATACTGGCCTTGATCTTTTTCAATCACAAACGATGGTTGCGCAAATCTTAGCAAAATCGATCACTCGGGAAATAGGACCCGTTGTTGTTGGTATAGTAGTTGCAGGACGAGTTGCTTCAACAATAGCAGCAGAGATAGGAACAATGCGAGTGACAGAACAAGTGGACTTATTGAGGTCACTCTCGATCAATGTGCATGCGTACCTTGTACTTCCCAAGATCATCGCAGCGCTGATTTCTTTTCCTGTGTTAGAGATAGTCTCTACACTCTTTGGAATGCTGGGCGGTTACCTTATAGGAACATACAAATTTGCCTTTAGCAAAATGCTTTATGTATCAGATACACTTACCTTTCTTACATCCAAGGATCTTATTGCTGGAATGACAAAATCGTTCTTTTTTGGCTTTATTACAGCAAGTGTAAGCTGCTTTAATGCTTTGAGAGCCACACATGGCGCAAAAGGGGTTGGAATTGCCGTAACAAATTCGGTGGTGGCATCCTTTGTCTTAATACTGTTGTCAAACTATCTGATCACATTAGCGATATTCCATGAAAAATAAGATCAGTGTTCGTGACCTTTCAGTATCTCTTTGCGGCAGAAGTGTCTTGAATGACGTAAACCTCGATCTCTCTTTTGGTGAAACTTTATCCGTAATTGGTAAGTCTGGTGAAGGTAAGTCTGTTTTACTCAAATCAATTATCGGACTAATACCGAGAAATAGAGGTGTAGTCCGTGTCGACGGTGAGGAGATCAAAGAGAATGTGGAAGAAATTATGCACAAACATAATATAGCAATTTCTTTTCAGAACGACTGTCTTTTCGACAGCATGACGATCCTGGAGAACTTATGTTTCCCGCTGACCAAAAGGAATGGAATAAGCAAACAAGAAGCAATTGAATTATCCAAGCAAGTCCTTTGCAAGACTGAGCTACCGCTCAGGATTTTGACATCATATCCATCAGCACTATCTGGAGGAATGAAAAAGAAGATAGCCGTCGCAAGAACGATTATCACACAACCAGAAATCATCTTCTTTGATGAGCCAACAACTGGACTCGATCCGGTAACTGCTAAAAAGATAACAGAGATGATCAGAGAATATACCACGCAAGAAAAGATCTCTAGTATAATCGTGACACACGACCTTAAGTGCAGCAGAAAAATTTCAGATAGAGTTGCTATGCTACACTTGGGGAAGATCATATGGCAAGGAAACACGGGTTCATTAGACGCCAGCGACAATCCACACATAAAAAACTTTTTGTCATATGCTTAGAATAGATGGAAAAAATATCGGTTTTGCTAGGGAGGGAATACAGATTCTCTCAGATATAAACTTTTCCGTGAAAAGTGGCCAGATTTTGTGGATTAGAGGTGATAATGGAACGGGGAAAACAACACTTTTACGCATCATTGCGGGGGTGCTCAAAACCTTTTCTGGAAGCATATCATTTTATTCACAGGGAGACGCAAGAGCCAATGAGCTAAAAGATATTTATGATAAAGAAGCAAAACAACACGATAAGACGCTCAATACAGACAGAATTGAAAAAAAGGAAAACCTAGCCAGAAACTACCCTGAGGTAGAAAACAAGTCAGTTAGACAATCAGAATACGCGCACTGTTCTTATAAAGTTACCAACAATCAAAACCTGGATGACACGTACAACACACTAGAAACTACGAATGTGGTAAAGAACACTTTGTGCAATAAAGACAAGCATGATGAGAAAAGAGAAACCAAGAAGTTTATAAGCACAGGTGTTGGAGAAAATTTTACTCAAAAAATTCAGCCTCATAGTGAGATCACTTATATTGGAGAAAAACTAGCCTGTGATGAGGAGCGTACTGTACTAGAGAACCTATATTTTTGGGCGAAGCTCAGGGATTGTACCCATTTACTACAAGCTACATTAGAATTTTTCGACTTGACGAAAATATCGAACGTAGAAGTAAGAAAACTCTCTAGCGGCTGGAAGAAAAGAGTAAGTCTATCAAAATTGCTGCTCTTCAACTCAAAGATTTGGATACTTGATGAACCTTTTATCCATTTGGACAAGAAAAGTATAACACTATTCACAGAACTCTTCGATTTAAGACTAGCACGCAATGGAATTATTTTTCTCGTGCACCATAATGAATTGGATATCGATGATAAAAAAATAACCAGATTAGAGCTAAGCTGATCCTCCAGTAAACAGGACTCAAAACGCGCCCTTCTAAAATTCACACAATTGACATGGCTGCGCTTTGTAATCTCTCAGAAATACGGTACACAATAGCATCATCAGAATCGCGCTTGCAAAACCAAAACAGCAATACTTCACCAATCTAAGCGGAGTATTCTCTTTTCGTCTCCTACCATGGTGATTGTAATATGAAGAATTCCATATGCATTGAGGGAAAAATTCTTCATCACTTCAGGCCACTCTATTAGACAAAAGTAGTTTTCAAGAATCTCCTGTAACCCAAGTTCGTACAATTCTTCTGTACTCTTAACACGGTAGAGATCAAGGTGAGCTATATCACAAGCATCAGATCGATATATGTTTACGATACTGTAGGTCGGACTTTGCACGATTAAATCCATCTTTGCAAAAAGACATCTGATGATTTCGGCAGAAAGGTGTGTCTTACCAGCACCAAGGTCTCCATATAACAAGATAGTTCGCTTGCCTTCTAACATGGAAACGATCATCTTGGCAACTTGGTTTATTTCATCAAGAGCATATTTTATTTCCATCTTCTCGGTTTAAACTAACAAAAAATGATATCACCACACCAAAGATTGCCCAGCTTGCCATTTTAAAATCACTCTCTGTAAAGTAAAATCACGAAGTTACTATACTCTGAACACTCACAAATTTGTCATTGCGAAAATAGCTCAATACCCAAATCTAGTACATGGTATACAGAAAATCAGAAAATGGACTCATCGCAGGAGTAGATGAGGTAGGAAGAGGTTGCTTAGCTGGACCGGTCGTGGCATGTGCAGTTATTTTAACAGAAAATCTAGCAATTCCAGGGGACTCAAAAGTCCTTTCACGCGCTGTTAGGCTCTCCTGGTATGAGGAAATTATTAGTAACTCTTATAATGCTATAGGAATGAGCAGTGTGAAAGAAATAGAAACAATGAACATTCTGAATGCAACCTTGCTGGCCATGGAAAGAGCACTTGAAAGACTTCCTGTAGTACCAACAACAGTACTCATAGACGGTAGAGATATCATTAATAATGCAGCAAAATATAAAGAAGTAAAAAGTGTAGTCTCTGGTGATAAGATTTATGGAGAAATAAAGGCTGCCTCAATTGTTGCAAAGGTTACTCGGGATAGGTTGATGGAAGGATTAGACCTGACATATCCATATTACCGTTGGAAGTTTAACAAAGGTTATGGAACAAAGGAACACCTTGAAGCACTAGCAAAATACGGAGTTACAGATCACCATAGAAGGAAATTTGCTCCAGTAAAGAGGATGCTTCTTAGATAGAATGAAAATAAAAAAGAGAAGAAGTGTGCTTCGTGATTTTGTTTTGAGACACTTACCAATCGTAAAAATTGAACAATTCCGCTGCTGCTGCGGCGAAGTTGATATTAATCGTAAGATCTTAATGTAGATTGGGCACTTTACAGAACGAAATAACCAGTAATACTTCGGTAACGTAGGCTAGCTTGTAAGATATGGAAAAGCTTCATGTTTTTGTAAAAAAAATTTTTGTACGTTTCTACAATGCGGTTGCGCCGTCGAAAATATCTTCTGTGAAAGTTGAGGGGAAGAAAAATTCCTTTTCCAAAGTTCTCCAGTTAATAAAGTACGAAAGAGAGAAAATACCTCTCCCAAAAGTTACTTTGCCTGAAGTTCGTGATGAGAAAGATGAAAAGTTAAGTGGAGCCGACGAGGAAAGCGCATTCCAGCACTACTACTTATATCAGTTTATAAACACCGAAAAACAACAAGAATTCGAGAGAAGACGCAAGAAGAACCAAAAACAGCTAGCCCACGTGATAAGTTTTATGCACTTTCTGTCAATGACTTATCCAACATCAAAAGCTAGATGTGGTCCAGCAATGAACGTGCGTCTGTACAATCCAACCATTCAGTCAGTTACCTTTAATGTAGGTAAGTCAGAAAACCAGCTTGGCAGGTAGAATCAACTTAACTAACCCGTTTGTGGTAAGATTCCAGGTGAAAATCTGCCTTTTAATGACGACTCAGGGACCAGAAATACGGTATTTGCGTCATAGTCGCTCACAATTTTTCTGTATTCACATTAAAATGCATAACAATGAAATGCATATACCTGAATATTATCCAAGTATTAAAACTAAGGACTCAGAGATTAGCATGTGCTACAATTGGTTTTTCTCGTGACTAGCTCAAAGGATAATGAGGAGAATGTCTGCAGCAATACGCGTATTGACTATAGATGCAGTGAGCCGTGCAAATTCTGGGCATCCTGGGATGCCTTTGGGAATGGCAGATGTCGCAACTGTCCTATTTGCAAAGTTCCTCAAGTTTTGTCCTAACCACCCTGACTGGCCTGATAGAGACCGTTTTGTATTGTCAGCGGGGCATGGCTCGATGCTGTTATATTCCCTATTGTACCTAACCGGTTATCCAGACTATACGATTGAAGAACTCAAAAATTTCAGGCAGTTGCACTCGAAAACTCCTGGACACCCTGAGTACGGGATTGCAAAAGGGATAGAGAATACGTCTGGACCTCTTGGACAGGGTCTTGCAACGGGCATAGGAATGGCACTGGCGGAAGCAACATTAAACAGCCGCTTCGGGAACATCATAGACCACTATACCTATATCATTGCTGGAGATGGATGTCTTATGGAGGGAATCAGCCACGAAGCAGCATCTTTTGCTGGCCACATGAAACTCCGTAAGATAATACTTTTTTTTGATGACAACGGAATTTCAATCGACGGGAGCACATCATTATGCTTATCAGATAATAATCTAAAACGTTTTGAAAGTTATGGATGGGATGTACAACAAATAGATGGCCACGACTTTGCTGCAATAGAGAATGCAATAGCAAATGCCCGATCATCTGATAGGCCATCTCTGATTGCGGCAAAAACAGTGATAGGCAAATCCATGCCAAAAGAAGGTACCAGTAAGACCCACAGTGGTGGCCTAACTCGAGAAGAAGTAATCGCATTTAGGAAAAGGTTGGAATACCCATTAGAAGAATTTTCTATCCCCGAAGACGTCCTACGGAAGTGGCGCTCCTTGGGCAGTCTAGAAAGATATAAGGAATGGCAACTCGCTTACAATAATCTTCCTGGGGAAGTTTCATTAGCTTTGGGAAGAACAGGAGCCGATCATAACACTGATTTTCTTTTGAGCAGTAGCAAAGCCTCAACCAAAACACACAGTACTCCTACAAATGAAGAAGATTATATTCCTGCATCAGGAACACCTTATTTAGAGGGTATGGGCAATTCGAATGGACAACCTCAAAAACAGAACAATGTAAGTGGTGTGTGTAATAGTCCTGAACTACTGATACCCAGAGATAAACAAGAATTGTGTCATACTACAACTTCAGACAGCAATATTGGTAAGCTCAACTCAGAAAACTCAATGCAAGATTTATGCATTGAACCCCAAAAATATCATCCACTAAAGTACACAGAGATATTCAATGAACTGAGGAATCACACTCAAGACGTTTCCTCTGAAGCAACAAGGCAGTCTTCCGGAAGAGTAGTAAAATTTCTCACAAGCAAAATACCTGAAATGCTTGGGGGCTCCTGCGATCTTACTGGCTCCAATAACGTGGTCCCAGAACCATTTAAACCAATAAGTGCCAGTAATTATAATGGCAATTACATACACTACGGTGTCAGAGAACATTTCATGGGAGCATGTATGAATGGTATGGCTTTACACGGAAACCTTGTTCCATATGGCGGAACTTTCCTTATCTTCTCGGACTATATGAGACCTTCTATCAGGATGTCTGCGTTGATGGGTCTACAAACCATATATGTGATGACACACGATTCAATAGGTGTTGGTGAAGACGGACCGACTCATCAACCGGTTGAACAGCTAGATAGTTTAAATCTTATTCCAAATTTGTATGTTTTTAGGCCATGCGACCATATAGAGGTAGCAGAATCCTGGCAAGCTGCTTTGAGCATTACAAATGCACCGTCAGTAATAGTTTTGTCTCGGCAGAAGGTAAATTACTTGCAAAGGGAATTCCCCAAAGAAAACATGTGCTGTAAAGGCGCGTACCTGATAAAGAAAGCATCTAAAAAAGCAAAAGTTTCCCTTTTGGCAAGCGGTTCCGAAGTTAGCATCTGCGCTGAAGTTCAAAGTGCATTGGAAAAATTGGGCTATCCAACAGATCTGGTATCTGTGCCCTGCATTTCCATCCTCAAAAGAAACTCCACTAACCAAAATAGGAAACAACTAATTGAACCTGAAAGCATACCATTTGTTGTCGAAGCGAGCTCGGGTTTAATGATTAGCTCCATGTTTGGTGTGGATTCAGAATCACTTTTCAATATCACGGAGTTTGGTATATCTGCACCGTATGATAAGGTGTATAATCACTTTGGTTTGACTGTTGCAGCTGTATTAGAGCGTTGCCTGGATAAGCTGTCGAAGTCCGAATGACAGATAGTGTATTTGCATTCTTATCTGCATAGAACAGACCCATTGAGGTCGGATTGGTTTGTGCAGCTTCGCGGTTAATTGGATAGTAGCTATCTCATCCACGCTGCAGTAGGAGTCACTGATTTTAGAGAGTGTAGCGGTGGACATAAGTATATTGCTTCTCAAAGTTGATTTAACATATCGCACATGCAAGAAGAGTTGATCTAAGAATGTACCAAACTCTTTTAATCCTAGAGGTGATTTCACCACTGCTTGCCGCGCTCCTGTTAATCTTCTCAAATGCGAAAGTCTATAAGCGTACGCTCTTGCCTATCGCACAGACGTTTGGTGTTGGCAGCTCAATCGCGATATTTGCACACACCTCACAAGGAATAAGAATATCACTCACGGTTGGTGGATGGGACTCCATCTACGGAATCGAAGTTGCAGCCAATCACTACACGGCAATTATGCTACTTCTCCTCAATACGGTCACAGCCCTGACGGTACTGCACTCATTCCAGAAAGATAGAGAAAGTTTTTTCTACAGCATCTTGATGCTGTGTCATGCTGGTCTCTCGGGGATGGTAATATCGAACGATCTATTCAATATTTATGTCTTTCTCGAACTGTCCTCACTCGCAAGCTACACGCTTGTTGCGACTAAAGGTACACAAGAATCATATAAAGCAGCATTTGAATATCTGATAATCGGAACAATTTCTGCAACGTTCTACTTGATTGGAATCGGACTCATATACGCAGTCACTGGACACCTAAATGTTGGAATCATCACCTCCATGTCAGACATAATACTGAGTTCACATATCGGTAGGGCAGGTGCAACGCTCGTAGTACTTGGCATAATAGGCAAATGCGCTTTATTTCCTCTACATTTCTGGTTGGTACGTTGTTATAGTTCTACAAGCACAACCGTAGCAGCATTTTTGTCGGGAGTGAGCTCAAAAGTCGGGCTGTATCTATTGGCTAAGTTTGTGTACACAATTATTGGTGCACGTGTCTTAGTCCTTTCTGGATTTCCTTTGAATATAGTGATACTGGTTTTAAGTACATTAGCAATTTTCGTATGCGGTCTGCAGGCAATAACAACACAGGATGTAAGGCAAATGCTCAGCTACTCCAGCATTTCACAAATTGGTTACATCTCCTTGACACTTTCACTTGGATCTGATTACTCCGTTTCAGTTGCAATGCTCCAGATGCTTGCACACGCAGTAACCAAATCAGGGCTGTTCATGCTAGCCGGAGGAGCAATACATCAGACTGAAAGAAGACACAAGCAGTCAGCCATGAGAAAGATCTATCTTCTTGTTGCGACACTCAGCTTAGCTGGAATCCCCCTGACATCAGGATTTCTAGGAAAGCTCGAGCTCCTTCTTCTCACGGTACACATGCACCACTATTTAACTCTGTTGATCCTGATAATTGGAAGCATTATCACTGCAATCTATAGCTGGAAGATTTTCAATGCATTACATAAATTTGAAGCAGGAAATTCGATCCTATATCACATATCAATGTCGGCGCTCTCTCTGATAAACATTGCCATTCCATTAACAAGTGGATTCTTTTTGAAACTAATTTAGCTGTCTAAGAGCCTGATCCAGATCCTTAGGAAAAGGCTGGGATCCCTCAGCGCCTAATCTTCTCAAATGGATCAGAATTGACACAATTGCAGCAGGTGTAACACCTGAGATCCTCTTAGCCTGAGCGAGTGTTTCCGGGCGTACAGCTTCAAGCTTTTCTATCACTTCCGATGAAAGGCTCTTTATAGCACCAAAATCAAAGTTTGAAGGAATAACGACCTTCTCATTATTTCGAAGTAGTTTGACATCCTGCTCTTGCCTGAGTAAGTACGGCTCATATCTAGCGTTAATAGTAAGCATTTCTCTATATTTTTCTGGCACCTCAGATAACTCAGGCCAAATTCTCAACAAATCTTCAAAAACAAAAAGCGGTTGTGTTATAAGATTCCACGCACTTTTCCTTACTCCATCCTGAGCGATTGAAATACCTTCAATCTTTGCTAGTTCGTAAGGAGTGGTTGAAAGCTCATTGAGCTTACTTTTGTAGTTATGAAAAGTGTCGTATTTCTTCTTGTACGCTGCGTAGCGTTCCTCATCGACCAAACCTACTCTATATGCTTTTTCAGTGAGTCGAAAATCCGCGTTATCAGAACGCAGATTAAGCCGATACTCTGCCCTGGAGGTAAATAACCTATATGGTTCACCGTTGGTACCAAGCGTGATGAGATCATCTATCATCACACCAATATAACCCTCAGATCTACTAATTATCAGACCTGCACCCGCGGCATTACTTCCAGCAACAATACCCTGACCAGCCGCTTCCTCATAACCTGTCGTTCCATTTATCTGACCAGCAAAATAGAGATTTTTTACCCGCTTACTCTCCAAGGTAGAACGCAATTCTCTTGGATCAATATAGTCGTATTCTATCGTATACGCGTACCTTGCCACACTTGCTTTTTCAAGACCCGCGATACTGCGAATAAATTCTTCCTGGATCTCCTTAGGGAGTGAGTTGGAGATCCCATTTGGATATACAAGCTCTGAATCCAAACCTTCTGGCTCTAGGAAAATTTGATGGCTATCTTTCTCAGCAAAACGGACAACCTTATCCTCGATAGATGGACAATAGCGTGGCCCCCTAGCAGATACACCGTTTCTAATTGCAGAAAATTTAAGTGAATTTCTTATTATCTCGTGAGTCTTACCATTTGTATGAGTTATATAGCAAGAAACCTGTGGTACCGTTATTTCAGTATTCATATATGAGAACGGTATAGGCGGCGAATCACCTGGCTGCTCAACAAGCGCAGAATAATTGATAGAGTCTTTGTAAAGACGCGCCGGGGTTCCTGTTCTTAACCTAGAAATTTTGAAATGTCGCCTTAATGTATTTCCCAAGCACTGGGATGCCTTTTCACCGAACCTACCACCTTCGACTCTTTCACTACCGGTCTGAATGATACCATTTAAGAAAGTCCCGGTAGTTAAGACAGCCGCACTACATTTGATAGTTCCAGTTTTTTCTCCAACCACACCCATAAGACGATCATTTTCAATAATAAGATCAGTGATATGGTCTTCAAGAATACTGAGCTTCTCGTATTTAGTAAGCAGCTCAAGTACCGCACACTTGTAAAGTTTCCTATCAGCCTGAGCACGAGGGCCCCAAACAGCAGCCCCTTTACTACGATTAAGCATCCTAGAATGTATACTGGCTCTATCTATCGCCAGAGCCATGACGCCCCCCATGGCATCTACTTCTTTGACAACATTACCCTTCCCTATACCACCTATAGCAGGATTGCAGGACATCTCACCAATGTTCATTACATTGTTTGTCACAAGGAGCGTTTCAACACCAAGCCTTGCAGATGCAGCAGCAGCTTCAACTCCAGCATGACCCCCGCCGATCACGACAACGTATTGCATCAATTACGAGGAAAAATACGCAACATGAACTCTTTAGGCTTAAAGGTGGTATTAATATGCAATCCTAAATCCCTCAAAAGCCCCTTTATGTAGTACAAGTGAGCTCTATAGTGCTCTGGAAGTTCTATTTCATCCTCAGAACCAGAACTAATGATATCAAACAATTTAAGTCGCTCTTCATCTATTGGAGTATCAGAAACTACAATGAACTTCAGTTCCATATCGGCTGCAAAAACATCAATTTTAGCATAGTCAGTAAACAATCTGCTCAGGAGGAGCAACGAATGCAGCATCAGAACAAAGAATTCATCCTGGATAGACTCAATACCGAAGTGGAAAACCGCCTTTTTTCCCTTATAGAGCAAATACTGCTCAATATCTGCTAATGCCCTCGCACCTTTACTTCCTCTGAGGAACATATACTGCAGAACACGCAAGTTTATGAGCATTCGAGAATTTACCTCAAGCAACTCATTAAAATCAAAGGCTTTTGGGTCATCTCTATTAACCTCGACCAACAAGCTCAATAGAGAAACGCAATTACCAAGATCATGAAAAACACTAGAAATTAATGAATTCAGTATACTTTGAATCTTACAATCCTTGTTAAGTATAGACATCTGATTGACTAGTCACCCTTCCAAAGGTTAACATGGTCGCGGAAGTTTTGATACATAACATCTTAGCTGTTCAAACATCCAGGGAGGTTTCATGGCTGATAATGTAAAAAATGATGACGCGGATCTAGATTTAGATCTTGAGAATTTGTCCGAAGAATATATGAATTCCGTACAGGAACAAATTAAAAAGTTCACTGAAAATCCAGAGGTTCTCCAGAAGGCTTTGGCTCCTTTCATGAAGCTCCAGAGTGAGTATATGAAGGATCCTGAAAAGCTTGGTAGTCTCATGTCTGGGATAGAAGGAGCAGGTGAAGATACATTTAAGACTGAGGTTCAGGAATCACTGAAAAAACTGCGCGCACGTCTTGCAAAAATGGATAAAAGGCTTGATGAGATTATGGCGCTCTTGTCTAAGAAGTAGTACCGACAGTTTTAGTTTTTCTTTTGAATTGAGTGTGCAGTGTCAGTGAGGGGATTTGCGGTTTTGTTCTGTGTCCTCGCTTTTTGCTGTATGCGGGCGTCCTGCGCCCTTGCAAATGCTGAGCTGGTCAGTTATCTGGCCTCGCTCAGGACGCTTTGTGCTACCTTCGTTCAGTATAATCCTGACGGCACACTCAGTACCGGAACTCTTTTTCTTGCCGTCCCTCATAAATTCAGGATTGACTATCACAAGGAAGGTGTCTCTGTCGTGATGAACAAGGGCATGATGACTTACCGCGATGCTACTTTAAAGGAATCAAGGAGCTTCTTCCTCGGTAAGTCGGATCCCCTGTTATTAGCAATATCGGATCTCGGAGCCTTACATAAGTATAAACAATCCATTAGTGGTGAACTCTTATATCTTGGGAGATCCTCGAAAAACAAAAAGTACGTCTTAGTACTTAGCCATTCTCCCGCTGAAATAAGGGAAATACTTTTCGAGGACGACTCTAAACAAGTCACTAGAATGGTTCTTAGTGATGTGTGCTATAATGCCGATCTTGATAGGCACATTTTTGATATAACTGAGTCATTTCTACCTCAATAGAGACGTAAGACTCTCAATCGCGGTTTTTCCTTTTTTATCATCTTGTTTTGGGTCACGACACGAACCTCTCATCAACAAAGCAATAACGGATGGCTTCTCCCTTACAGGCATTACTCAATCAAAGTAGAGTTTCTTAAAAATCACATTAGCGACACAAAGAGCTTCTTTATTGATGTGAGAAAATATGATACGGTTCCAAGCGCTTTAGATGCTTCAAGCGTGAGCACCAATTGTATAGCTACTTCTTCGGCATCTTTAGCGTATATCGACCCCGTTTTGCTCTAATGTTCATTACCTATCATTGTCGCTAAAAAGGATTTGGTAAAAACAGACCTTCGATAATATTCTCCGCTTTCGAACGTTTACCTATCGTTTCCCGACCATAATCTTTTCCGATGTCACTGAAAATAGGTCTACTAGGGGGATCCTTCAATCCACCACATACTGGACACTTATATATTTCTTTGGAGGCGTTAAAACGCCTGAATTTGCATCAAGTTTGGTGGCTCTTTTGTAGGAAGAATCCACTAAAGCAGATTTATTATATTCCTTGCGACATTAGGGTTGAAATGGCTCGCACATTGATAGGCATTAATAAGAAAATTAAGCTCATCAATAGTGATGACGTATATACCTATAAGACTCTTAGGAAGTTGACTTCTCAATATCCGCATTATGATTTCACATGGATTGCTGGAATGGACAGTATTATGACAATTCATGCATGGGAAAATTGGAAAGAAATTATTCGAAAAGTCAGATTTGCACTTTTTGACAGAGAAAATTTCTTCCACAAATGCATGAGATCCCGATTTATTTCATGTGTAGATAGAAAACGCGTCTCACCTGTACTAGTTAAAAAGAGAGATATTTCGTCAACTTTACTTCGCAGTGAGAATGAATGGTACAAACGTATTTCAGAATCTAAATGATGCAATGCGGTAAATATCTAAAATTCAGTCCTATAACTCGGACCACAAGATAGGAAGCATAGCATCTATAAGCAATTACCGTAGTGCACACAACCTATCATAATGTTATTAAGAGGCTGCATAGCTGCCTTAGGTAAGTGGGGGAGTATTAAAACCATTTAAAAAATCACACAGCATGACAAGGTCATGTCCAGCAATGATATGATAGACATTGTGCTCTAAGGTGTTCAATAAATAACTATGGTACAAAAACTATGTACAGGGCAAACATAAAATGCCTTTATTAGGGAATCACAATTTACCGGCGGATCATAGTGTAACACAACAGGAGTGTGATCACCTAAGAAGAAGCTAAACTGAAAAAAGGAAAAAACTCCTATGGGTTCATTCTAGCGCGTAAGACTTGTAGACCCGAGAACAGCGTCGAAAATCCTGGATGATCTATGTAGAATAAAGAGGAAAGTCACTTCATCGAAATAAATTGAAAAGACAATGCAACATCCTAGAAAATCAATTAAAGGAAGTGTCTGGATTCACAATTACGTACCACCTAAAGAACTACTCTTCCTAAGACAAAAATTTGGGCTATCACTAACAGTTGCATCGGTTTTATATAATCGCGTTGGAGCAGATGACGATATCGCAACTTTTCTTGACCCGAAACTCAAGCATACTTTACCGGATCCATTCAGTCTGCTTGGAATGAAAGAGGGAATAGAAAGGATACTGAGAGCAATATCTGAAGATGAGAAAATTGTTATTTATGGTGATTACGACGTTGATGGCGCAACCTCATCCGCGCTTTTGAAAAATTACTTCAGGGAGATAGGCAAAAAGGTTGACATATATATTCCAGATAGAATTACCGAAGGTTATGGCCCAAACAAAGTCGCTTTCACTCAACTAAAAAAAGAAGGATACACACTTTGCATTACAGTAGACTGCGGCATTCTAGCTCACGCTGAAATAGAAGCAGCAAATACAATTGGCCTGGACATAATAGTTGTGGATCATCACATAAGCACGGATGTGATACCTCCTGCCACGGCTGTAATTAATCCAAATAGAATTGATCAACCTAATGTGATTAATACTGAACACTTAGCGGCCGTCGGAGTATCGTTTCTACTACTTATAGGATTAAATGTTGTCCTAAGAGCTAAAGGGTTTTTTGATAATAAAAAGGAGCCCAATCTTATAAATTACCTAGATCTCGTTGCATTAGGTACAGTCTGTGACGTCGTTAGACTTACCGGAATCAACAGGGCTTTTGTTAAGCAAGGGCTAAAAGTTATCGACCAAAGAAAAAACTTAGGATTAAGTATACTTACCAAAGAATTGAAGCTCTTCAGTACCCTGGAGGCCTATCACTTAGGTTATGTAATAGGACCACATATAAACGCAGGAGGAAGAATATCCCAATCTTCGTTAGGAAGTAGGTTGCTATCAACACAAAACCCAGCTGAAGCAGAAGAGATAGCTACAACTCTCTGTGTTTTAAATCTAAAAAGAAAAGAAATTGAAAGAGCAGCACTCCAAGAGGTTATTACCCAAGTAGAGAAGACAAGTAAAAAGGTAATTCTTGCAGCAAGCGCAAATTGGCACCAGGGAATAATAGGAATAGTTGCTTCAAGGATTAAGGATCGTTACCATCTTCCAACAATCATTCTCAGCATTGACGGCAATATAGCCAAAGCAAGTGCACGTTCGATAAGGGACGCAAACATAGGAATGGCGGTTATAGCCGCAAAAGAAAGTGGCTTAATAATAGAAGGTGGGGGTCATAAAATGGCAGCTGGGTTTTCATGTGAAACAAGAAAAATTCCAGCAATAAGAGATTTCTTTGAAGAGTACTTCAAAGATGTGAACACACAAGAAACCATCCATATTGATAGCGAGCTCTACATCGATACAATCACCAGTGATCTTTGCGATGACCTAAAAATTTTAGCACCTCACGGCGCGGGCAACCCTGAACCTAAATTTGTGCTCAAGGATGTGAGGGTCGTCACTAGCAAGATTATCGGAGAGGATGGACACATCGCCTGTACACTGAGAGATGTAAGGACACACACAGTCATCCGCGGGATTGCATTTAGAGCAGACCCTATACTGAAAGAGGCAATTCTAAATTGTGAAGTCACAAATTTTCTTGTAAAGATAAAAGCTGATAGCCTGGGATACAGCAACAAACCTCAGGTGATCATAGAAGATGCGTCAACTTAAATAATCAAGTACCGCTCTATATCCAGTGCACTTCTCCGAAGGAAAGAAATTGGGAGATAAAGCAGTGCTATCTAGATACATATGCATTACATCAACCTCTAGCGCGACCCAACAGCATCATGTCATATGGAAACACTAAGCTCACATAATAAAATAAGCGCTGTGAGCATGGATTCAGTACTTTGAATTAAGTCATCCAGGAATGTTAAATCTCACATGGCAGAAGCTCTGCAGGTATACATACATAAGCATTACAAAAGGATCTACCAAAAATAAATCACCTTCTTCGCCCCGACACTGAACATAAAAAAGACATTTGATGTTATGACTTTCTCTCTAACCTTTTGTATAATCTCGCTGTAAAACAAAGAGAATCATGCTCAAACCAGAAGATAGAATCTTTAGTAATATACAAAAAAGAGAAGGTATCACGTTAAGTGAGGCGCTCAGACGTGGTGATTGGAAGGACACCAAAAAATTTCTTGATAAGGAGCCTGAATGGATCGTAGAAGAAATTAAAAAATCCGGTCTAAGGGGAAGAGGAGGTGCAGGTTTCCCAACAGGAATAAAGTGGAGCTTCATGCCAAAAGAGAAAGAGGCTGGCAAACCGTCGTACCTAGTAGTAAATGCAGACGAATCGGAGCCAGGCACATGTAAAGATAGAGACATAATACGGTTCGAGCCACATAAACTCATCGAAGGAATAGTATTAGCAAGTCATGCGATGCGCATAGACGTATCGTATATTTACATACGCGGGGAGTTCTACAACGAATCTCTTGTTCTAGAAAAGGTCATACAGGAAGCGATGGATGCGCATCTTATTCCTGAGCAACTCAAGATTTTCGTTCATAGAGGCGCTGGAGCTTACATCTGTGGTGAAGAAACAGCTTTACTCGAATCACTTGAAGGAAAGCGAGGCATGCCGAGAATGAAACCTCCTTTCCCTGCTGGATGTGGGCTATATGGCAAGCCCACCACAATAAATAACGTGGAAAGTATTGCATCGGTCCCTACAATACTCAGTAGGGGAAGCGATTGGTTTGCAAATCTTGGCGTCAAAAATAGCTGTGGTACAAAAATATTTTGCATCTCCGGTCACGTAAACAAGCCGTGTAACGTCGAAGAGGCATTGGGAATACCACTAAAATTTCTTATTGAAGAATACGCAGGTGGTGTCATAGGTGGCTGGGACAACCTTCTTGCAGTGATACCAGGCGGATCATCAGTACCAATGATCACTAAGGAAGTTGCAGAAACAGTCACGATGGATTTCGATTCCCTAAGAGCAGTAGGCTCCTCCCTTGGGACTGGCGGCATAATCGTAATGAACAAAGAAACTGACATAATACGTGCCATAGAGAGACTTTCACATTTCTACATGCACGAATCATGCGGTCAGTGCACACCGTGCCGGGAGGGTACGGGCTGGCTATGGAGCATAATGAAACAATTAAGTGAAGGTAAGGGAAAAAAATCCGATGTTGATTTTTTATTGCAGCTCACAAAACAAATCGAGGGAAATACCATATGCGCACTAGGTGATGCGGCTGCTTGGCCTATACAAGGTCTTATAAAAAACTTCAGGGACGAGATAGAAGCACGTCAAAAAGGGTGATATTACCTGTTTGCTCAGAGATAATAGGGGGGACCAGTCACTTTATTCGAGAGAAGCAGCTTAACAGAGACAGCCCTCGATCTCACCATAACTGCAGATGTCACGAAAAAGAAATAGTGATCCACATAACAAAATCTTCTTGCTATCTGAATCTCTACTGAGAATATGATAAAATGCATCTTCGAGAGAAGAGCTCTTTCTACATTCCAAGCCTAGCTCAAGAATGGGTTGTGCGATTTCTTCAATCGTCTTACTACGTGGCTCACCTTGTACACATACTACTGAGATGCTCTCGATATTCGGGAGGAGATGAGATACAAACTCTTTTGTATCCTTATCTCTCGTCATACCAAGAATGATATGAATCTTCTCTTTCTCCAACCACTCAGAAATAGTTTTAGCTCCAGAAGGGTTATGTGCTCCATCCATGTAGAACTCCCAGCCTTCTGGAAGCATTCCAACAAGCTTATTCTTCTTGCCACGTATCAACTGCAATCTAGCTGGCCAGTCCGCATTTTTAATACCAATACTAACACTTTCAACACTAATTGCATCGCAGTTATACCTACTACTCAAAATTGTTGCTGCAGCAATTGCATTACCTGCGTTCCCAATTTGGTGTAGGCCTCTCAAGTTGGGAAGTGGATATTCTTCCACATGTGAACTAACACCAAACTGTAACATCCTCCCATCAGTTCCAACCTCCCACTCATGCCCTTGCCTAAAAACAGGAACTCTTTTACTCTTGGCAACACCCTGTATGATGTCTATAGCTTCACCATGTTGTCTTGCAACAACGCAGGGAACTCCTTCCTTTATAATACCAGCTTTTTCATAGGCAATTTGAGCAATAGTTGCGCCTAAATAAGAAGTATGATCAAAATCTATTGCCGTGATAATTGTCGCTATTGGCTTAGGAAAAACATTTGTTGCATCTAACCTACCGCCCATACCTGTTTCAATCAGAGAAAAATCAGCATTACTACGCGAGAAAGCCAAAATCGCAGCAAGTGTGGTCCCTTCAAAAAAAGTTAATTTTTCACCCTGGGAAGCAATTCTCACATCTTCTAAAACGTCGTAGAGAAACTTGTCACTTATTTCTCTGTTACGAAGCACTATTCGTTCGTTAAAGTATCTTAGGTGGGGTGACGTGTAAACATTCACCGAATAACCTGAAGCCTGAAGTATTGCTCGAAGAAATGCTATCGTGGAACCCTTACCATTGGTACCAGCAACATGTATGACTGGGGGCACAGACAAATGTGGACTACCAAGCCTTTTCAAGACACGTGTTACTCTATGTAATTTCAGATCAATTTCAGTAGGCCGAGCACCTAGTGGCTTGGGCCAATGCGGCATATAGACAGGCATCAGGTACCAGAAATACACATAAAAAAGCGATGAGAGTTTAGCACAGATGCACCTGCTTCGTACCATAAATCATTTTAGTGCAATAACTAATGCACAAAAGATAGTTGCAATGTTGATGTGTTTTGCGCAAAAAATACCACAAACTCTCTGTAGTGCTTCTACTAACACGGGAAAGACGTTTTCAATATTAGTGCGCCCACGTCATAAACACATTCAAAGACACCCACACAGGGTTTTTATCAGTATGCAAAAATATTCTTAACATTAACCGCGCACCAGACAAAAAACCGCTTAAAACTCCATACGGCACAACGGAGAAAAAGACAATTTCTTAAACGGAAAAGAAAGATTTTACCTGGTATGACAACATTCCTTGCACCAGTACAAGCAATACACTAAACAAACAACAACATGATCTCATTTACCTATGCAAAACGAGGAAAAAATCTCATCCAAGACATCATCCAACTTAATCTCACCTGTAACAGATGCGATATGATTAGCTGCAAGCTTGATTTCCTCTGCTGCAAGCTCGATTGGGAGATCTGTATTAAAACGTCGCAGATGCTCTAAAGCATTCTCCAATGCCAGTCGATGCCGCGCACGTGTAATAATGTGAGCTTCAATATTTGAAGACGAGATAATATCAAAGATCTTATCAAGAAGAAGCTGCATACCTTCTCCTTTATATACGGATATGCATATGTACCCCTTATCTTGCCAAAATGACAACTGTGTGGGTGCAATGTCACCCTTCGTCACAACTTTTACTACAGGAATTTCTAGCTTTTTTGCAGCTGTAAATAATTCATTGAATCTTCTATCGACATCATCGCTACACTCACCATTATCTGGATCGTGCTCCTGCATCATGTCGTGACACATCACACTACGGTCTTTCTCTTCATGCCGTTCATCAAGAATATCTCGCAAATTGAGATCCCTCTCCTCAATATCCGGGTAGTTCATATTCTTACTTCTAACACCCGCCTCGTTCAATTGCATTTCCTGCGCCCAGTCACTTGAACCTATAAGCTTATCTACATGTCTTTGATCAATTTGTATGTGCTCTCTACTTCCCAAAGCTGCTACTTGCCTATCCAGATGTCGTTCAATGACTGAGTTTGCTACATCTTCGCGTCTAACATTTGTGAGATGCAATTCGGTTATATCCCTGAGAAAGACAATTACATCTGCTTCGGTTGCTTTTTTGAGCGCCCTAGTTATACCCATTTTTTCTATTGCATCACAGGTTTCCTGGATTCCGGCCGTATCTGATAGGATCACTGGATAACCATGACAATCTAGTCTTACCTCCAGTATGTCTCTTGTAGTACCTGGAATATCGGTAACAATTGCAAGATCCCTCTTAGCAAGATAGTTAAAAAGCGTCGACTTACCTACATTGGGTTTCCCAACTATTACAACCGAGAAACCTTCTCTAATTTTTTCTCCAACTTTACCGTCAGCAAGATAACGAGAAATGTCGCATTGTATAGCAACAATCGATTGTTGTATCTCTGCAAGTACAGTTTCTGGTATTTCTTCATCTGGAAAGTCTATATAAGCCTCCAAATACGAAAGTACTTTGATTATTTTATCGCGTAGAGAGTTATATTCCTCAGCTAATTTCCCCGATAAATGCCGAGAGGCTTGTTTTAATTGCTCTTGGGTCTCAGAGTTAATTATATCTATTATGCCCTCTGCTTTAGTGAGATCCATTCTGTTATTCAGAACTGCTCTCCTGGTAAACTCACCCGGTTCAGCAGGTTTGAACAAAGTAGAAAGCTTCTCACTGATATACCGCAGAACTGCTATGCTACCATGTGAATGCAGCTCAACAACATCCTCACCAGTAAAACTCGCAGGAGAAGCAAAATAAACAACCAATACCTCATCGATTAGGAGTTGCTCATCGAAAAGTCTTGCAAAGTACACAAATCTAGGACGGGGCTGCTTAATATCTAACCCAAGGAGTTCTAGAGCCCGCAGTGCGTCTGGCCCAGAAATTCTAAAAACAGCTACGCCTGACTTCCCAAAAACAGTAGAAAGCGCGTATATCGTTGACATTCGTTAAAATGGTGACACTATACCGAACTTTACGGTCTTCACCTTATCTCCTTTTCCTTCTATTAAAGCCTTCGCTACATCGACTCTAAGCACACCAAACGGACTATTCCATACTAAACCCGCGCCAATACTACTCCTTAGTGCATGTGAGTCATAAACTTTTTCCGCAGTAACATCCACACCCGCTAAAGTACCAACCTCATAGAAAAAAGCAGCTTTCAAATCGAGCTCTACAGGCAGCCTCATCGGTACCTGCACTTCCGCAGTACCAAGAATGAAAGAGTTTCCACCTAATGCATCGCCCGTGTCGACATCACGTGGACCAATGCCAAGACTATCAAACCCACGCATTTCGTTGAGGAAAAACCTATTGGCAACATCAACGCCCTGTCCAGAATATCCAAATATATTGCCTGCACGCACAACGAGGCTCAACACAGCGCTTTGATCAAAAATAGAAACAAAGCCACCAGCTTTAAAATCAGATCGTAAGAACTTAACATCTCCGCCAATTCCAGCAAATTTGTTACCGAATCTGACTCCGTAGCCGTATCTAGGAACAAAATAATTATCTAGTTTATTCAGGAAGAGCGAATAACTAACCGCAGAGAGAATTTTGGTTCCAGCACTCCTCTTGACAGATTCAGGCGCGTCACCATCAACATCAAAAATCCTATCGAAGCTCAATGAATAACCAAGATGTAAACGTAAATCATCTCTAAGAGAGTAACTCACTGAACCATCACCACCGACAGATGAGAATTTGTACAATCCATTCGCCTTCTCATTACGGTTCTTATAAAAAACAGACGCACCCGCTGTGATAAATGTGTCGAAGATCCGTTTTCGCTGAAATTCGACAGAGTAATTACTTCCCAAGGAAGCTCTTTGCAACTCAACAACTAAACGATCAGATGTACCAAAGAGGTTATTTTCAACAAAGGAAAAGTTTCCAAAAAAGCCAACATCTGATCCATAACCACCGCTCAGATTTAGCGTCCCAGTAGGACGCTCTTTTACTCTTACCTCGAGTATGAGATTTTGGTCATCAACTTTACGCTCCTCTATATAAACCTCGTCGAAAAAACCTAAATTAAGTATCCGTCTGCGTGAATCCGCAACTTTACTAGGTTGGTACAAATCATTCTCGCTCAAGAGCATTTCGCGCCTGATGACTGTATCCCTGGTCCTTATGTTACCACTTATGTTAATCTTCCGAATCCTATATTTTTTCGTGCTAACAACATAATACGTAACATCCACCCTACCATCTGCATCAGGCTGATACTGAGGAACAACATTAACAAACATATGTCCCCTTTCATTAAGTACACTTAGCAGTGTTAAGGCATTTTCCCTCACAGCACCTATATTGAAAACGGCACCCTCCCTTATCCTGACCTTTTCTTTTAGATCACTTATCTCTATCTCGCTCTTCTCTGAAACAACATTTACCCTGCCAAAGCTGTACCTAGCCCCTTCTTTTAGCTTGAAAACTAGAACAACACCATCCTCATTTTCTCTCTCTTCGAGACCTTCTAGTGAATAGTCAAAATACCCCTTCCCTTGATAAAAATCAGCTAACAGATCCTTATCAAATTCCAATTTCTCCCTAGAGTAGTAATGTGCTGTGCCAAAAAGTCTGAGTATACTCTTTTCCCTGCTCCTAATAACATGCTTGAGGACCCTATCGGAATACCTGATATTACCCTCAAACTCTATTGCTCGAATGACAGTAGGCTTAGCCTCCTTCACCGTCACTTCTACATTGACATTATTTTCATCTATTGGGACAACTCTGTAACTAATAGCTGTTTTCTCTACAACAGAATCCCTATAGTAGGTCTTCAGAGCAGTTATACTATTCTCAAATTCGTGAACATCAAAGATCGCATCTTTTTTGTAGACAAGAATTTTATCGATCGCTGCTCTACTAAGAAGCTTATTCCCTTTAACCACAACATTGCGGAGTATGGGGTTCTCCTGGAGTTTTACCTCTAGAATGCCAGCTGTTAGATCAAGCTCCACACTGCTGAACAAACGTGACGCTGTAAGCCTCTTAAAAACTGCATTCAACTCATCAGAAGTGACATCCTGCCCTACCTCAACATGCAGCAATCCATGGATCGTTGTCTCGGCGACTCTTTTATTACCAGAAATTCTAATTTCGACTACCTCATCCGCAAAGCAAAACCTTGACAAAAAAAGAAGCCAAACCAAAAAAAGTTTTTTTCGCATCAACTACCTGAGAACAAAACGAATATCGTTAAAAACAGCAAAAACAAGGATAGCTATCAATAACAACATCCCTGCTCTTCCTGCCCATTGCTGAAAGCCAATTGCTACTCTATCACCCTTAATCCATTCAATCAAATAGAAAAGCAGGTGCCCACCATCAAGCATCGGTATAGGAAAAAGATTAAACAAACCAAGATTGATCGATAACATTGCCATAAACCACAAAACCATGGTGAATCCCATTCGCATGGACTGTCCGGAGTATTTAGCAATTTTTATTGGACCACCTATAGCATTGGTTTTAGCTTTCCCTGTAATCGTCTGCCAGAGCAGCTTTAGTGTTGAATGAATAACATTACCAATCTCAATCAAAGAGAATCGCATTGCACCCACGACTCCAATTTCGCTACGCTGAATCTTTGATGCTTCTATTCCAAGCTTTGGTAGCTCTTCACGATTACCGAATATATCTTCTCCAACCTCAATCCTTGGAGTTACAGACATAGATATCTCATCCCCATTCCTTAACACAGTGAAAGATACTGCACTATCACGATTCAGGTAAATGAACTTTCTGATTTCGTCGAAACTTGCAATAGGCTTATTGTTCATCGTTAAGATCCTGTCCCCAACTCTGAATCCCGCATGTGCTGCCGGACTATCGCTAATAACAGATGCTACAACTGGCTCAACCGTAACTTTTCCAAAATAACCATATAGGAAAGACAAAACCAAAAAGGCAAAAACAAAATTAGCAAAAGGACCACCAAAAATAACAAGTGCTTTTTGATATAGAGGTTTATAATTCAGGGTTTGAGCTTTCATGCAATCATCCATCATATGAATTTTCTCAAAATCCACAGCACTGCTCTTGTCTAAATCTCCGAACATTTTCACATACCCACCAGCCGGAATCATAGAGAGCTTCCATCTGGTTCCTGACTTATCACTGAAGCCAAATAATTCTTTCCCAAATCCAATAGAAAACTCCTCTACTTTCACACCAAACATTTTGGCAAAAATATAGTGCCCAAACTCATGCGCGAAGACGATCACAGAAACCACTAGCAGAAAGGATGCGAGATATAAAAGTAAACCACCCATAAAATTTTAAAACTAACCTCAGGACTAACTAAACCTTACACTGAAGTGTCATTCCATGTACAGGGTGAAAAGATAATTCTCCAGCACCAAATAGACAGCACATAATGACCTACATATCAGGATTCCAAGACTAATACCAACTAAACGTAAAATATCCTCAGAAATACCGAAAAACTACTGATGTGCTAACAGAGTAAACATTCCCAATTACAGCGAAATATGTGCGATCTTAACCCACCACTTATGATGACGTATTAATTCTGAGTGGGCGTCTCTTAGATTTTCTACAGTGTCGAAAACACCTATACATGTTGGACCGCTCCCACATAGTTTGGTGACCTTATTTCCTTTACAATTTTTAATACTTTTAAGTACGTCGCTTATCACTGGTGCGATTTCGATAGCAGCATCAGTTAAATCATTAGGAAGAGAAAGCATATCTTCAAACGCCTGATGATCCCCTGCAAGATTGGACTCAGCTGAAAAAATACTTCTTCTTTCGCGGAAATTTTTATAAACTTCAGCAGAGCTGACAGGAAAGTTTGGACAGACTAGGAGTATTGGATATACAAGCTTCGACTCTGGCAATGCAACGATTTTTTCACCCATTCCCGTTACGTGACACGGATGGCTATAAAGGCAGGCCAACGTATCAAAGCCAACAGACAAAGCCACTTGACTGAGTAATACTTCCGAGATATTGTGTAGCCCACCGAAATATCTCAGCAACGCTGCTGCATCTGCTGAACCACCACCTATACCGGCAGCAACAGGAAGATTCTTCACTAGAGTAACATTGAAATAACGCTTTGCATAATCATTAACAAATCTGAGAACACGACTTACCGAGTTATCCGCACCTATCGCTTGGGATGCACCAATGAATTTGACTGAGTTCTCAGTTGCAGACGTAGGAACAATTATTATCTCGTCATACAGATCATGCGTGAAACAGAAAACACTATCGAGCAGGTGAAACCCGGATTCATTCCTTCCTGTGATAAGCAGAAAAAGATTAATCTTTGCCGGCGCTCTTA
This sequence comes from Neorickettsia sennetsu str. Miyayama, assembly GCF_000013165.1. Taxonomy (NCBI): domain Bacteria; kingdom Pseudomonadati; phylum Pseudomonadota; class Alphaproteobacteria; order Rickettsiales; family Anaplasmataceae; genus Ehrlichia; species Ehrlichia sennetsu. The sequence continues at coordinate 642,541 of NC_007798.1, forward strand.
GGGTTAACATAGTAACCCAAAAATAACGAGAGATAGATCACACATCTATATTACTTGCATTTAGGGCATTATTGACAATAAAGTCCCTACGGGGGCCAACGGCGTCCCCCATTAGCATGGAGCACATTTGATCGGCTACGGCAGCCTCTTCTATAGTAACTTTAAAAATTGTTCTGTTGGAAGGATCGAGGGTAGTAGACCATAACTGTTCTGGATTCATTTCACCTAGACCTTTAAACCTTTGCAAGACCATGCCAGCTCTGGCCACTGAATCCGCATCCCTAATGAAAGCAAGAATAGAGTGGTACTCTCCATTATTGAATCTTGCAAAACCAGGGTAAAAAATATCACTAATAGCCTCACGGATTTTAGCCATCTTCTCAAGATCTTCAGGAACAAAAAGTGGAGAGTACTCATATCGGTTTCTCAACCCCTGGAAAGTCCGCTCAAAAAACAAGCTACTATCTTCACGAACAACAGTCCATGCGCCAAAAGAGATAAGAGCCACCCTTTCAGCAAGAAGATGAGGGTCGGCCTCTTCACCACACAGAAAAACCACCTCCAAAATCTCCAAAGGTATCCTATAGTCAAACTTTTCAAGAATTTTCGAGAGAACTAAACATTGCTGCACAACGCGCTTCAATGATTGACCAGTATAAACATTACCATTAGCACCTTCTAATTCTTTACCTTTCACAATACGGTCCAGCAGGTATTCCTCAAGAGCTGCATCATCACGGAGATAAACATCTGCGCCCTTCCTCATCACCTTATACAACGGCGTTTGAGCAATATACAAATACCCACGCTCAACAATCGGACGCGCATAACGAAAAAAAAACGTCAGCAAAAGCGTTCTGATATGCAGACCATCAACATCAGCATCTGTCATGATGATGATCTTGTGGTATCTGATTTTATCAATATTAAACTCCTCTTCTCCTATGCTAGTGCCCAAAGCAGCTATCAAATTTCCTATCTCCGCTGAACCTATAACCTTATGAAACCGCGTTTTCTCAACATTAAGAATTTTTCCTCTTAATGGTAAAACAGCTTGAGTTTTTCTATCTCTACCTTGTTTTGCTGAGCCTCCTGCTGAATCACCCTCAACAATCAACAATTCTGAAAGCTCAGGAGATTTTTCTTGACAATCGGCAAGCTTTCCCGGAAGAGTTGTTATTTCCAGCCCGCCTTTTCTACGAGTGAGATCCCGCGCTTTTTTTGCTGCCTCTCTTGCTAGAGCGGACTCGACTACCTTCCTTGCGATCACCCTTGCAGAACTGGGATTCTCCTCAAGCCAACTTGCCAGCGCATCACTGACTATTTTTTCTATTACAGGCTTGACCTCAGAACTAATGAGTTTCTCCTTAGTTTGAGAGGAAAATTTTGGGTCCGGAAGCTTAACAGAGAGAATTGCGCTCAGACCCTCCCTTACATCCTCGCCGGACACAACAACTTTGTCCTTCTTAATCAGGTTCTCCTTGACAATATAGTTATGCATAACTCTTGTCATCGCGCTCCTAAGCGCAGCAAGGTGTGTGCCACCATCTTTTTGCTTTATATTGTTTGTGAAACAGAGGACATTTTCATAATAAGAATCATTCCACTGCATTGATACGTCTATCGCTATGGAATCAACTCCACCCACAACTCTGATTGGAGTCGAGTGAATAGGTTGCTTGCTTCGGTCCAAATAAGCAACAAATTCTTCAGTACCACCCGAAGAGAAAAAAACTACCTTTCCTGTACTACTACCTTTCCTCATATCAAGTAGAGAAATCCTTAGTCCAGGATTTAGGAACGACAGCTCTCTAAATCTATTCTCAAGAGTGCTAAAGCTAACCTCTGTCGTGTTTTTGAATGTACTTCTCGATGGAAGAAAATGAACTAATGTCCCAGTTTTATCACCACACTCCCCGGTAACAGACAAAGAGCGTACTGTTTCACCATTTTCAAATTCCGCGAAGTGAACTTTCCCATCTCTGTAAATCGTCAACTTAAGCCAATCAGAAAGGGCATTTACTACCGACACACCAACACCGTGAAGACCACCAGATACTTTATAGCTGCTCTGATCGAATTTCCCGCCAGCATGCAGTTGCGTCATAATCACCTCGGCTGCAGACACACCTTCTCCATGCATATCTGTGGGCATACCACGCCCGTTGTCCTCAACAGAGATCGACCCATCAACATCAATGACAACCTCTATAGCAGTACAATAGCCCGCAAGGGATTCATCTACGGAATTATCAACAACTTCATACACCATTTGATGCAACCCTGACCCATCATCTGTGTCTCCGATGTACATTCCGGGTCTTTTCCGAACAGCTTCAAGACCCTTCAATACCTTTATCGAATCTGCTGTATAATCCGTGTTACTCAATGTGGTCGAAATAGTGTAAAAGCCACAGGGATTGTATCAGAAAGAACGTTATAGTGAAACATTTTAGGCCATAAGAAATCCACACAGCCACTTTCAATAGGTAAAAATATTATTTCCCGCACTATGAAAAATTATAAGTCTAAAAATGGCTCAGGCATCTTTTTCTGACTTTGTTAGCTGCAAGGAAGAGTTTTGTCGCCCCGTGATATTTTCGTTGCAATTCTGAAACAGCAGTCTATAGGCAGACAAAGTCTCCTTTTAGCAGAGAAATAACTAGCAATGAATCCACTTTGGGGTCTTTTGTTCTACTACTACCAGTGATACAAATTACCAGTTAAGCATGATAAGGGTCCCCCTCATGAGTACTTTGGAAGTAGATGATCTAGCCCCATCTTTTTATCTCCCTTCAAGTATGGGTGGAATGATAAGTCTGCAGGATTTTCTGGGGAAGGCTGGTCTTGTAATTTATTTTTACCCGAAAGATGATACTCCTGGCTGCACTCAGGAGGCAAAGGATTTTAAAGAACACATTGCGGAGTTTAAAGAGCTCAATGTTGTTGTTATTGGTATATCAAAGGATAATCTCAGGGCACACAAGAATTTCTCCACAAGGTACGACCTGCCTTTTCACCTATTGTCTGACGAATCAACAGAAACCATACAAAAGTACGGAGCTTGGGTAGAGAAATCCATGTTTGGGAAGAAGTATTATGGTATAGAACGCAGCACCTTTGTCGTGGATCTAAATGGAAAGGTTAGAAAATTGTGGAGAAGAGTGCGGGTATCGGGACACGTTAAGGAGGTTCTAGACTTTTGTAGGAGTAATCAGTTCAGGAATGCATCTTGAACTTTCTCAGTTACTCGCGTCGGAAACGAGCTAGCCTTGTTCTTAATTTCCTAACGGTGAGGCAGGTTTTTATGAGAAGTATTTTCCTTTTCTTTGTCACATGTAATTAATGTATTTAGCTTTGTTTAAATTGCTGCCTGAAGCTGCTCGCTGAAATTGCATCTGTAAATGTTTTACACTCACCTACTTGTGGTAGGACTATACCTTCTCTGTATTTTTCTCTTTGGGTTCGTTCGTAAGAGGGTTAGTGCATCATTTAAAGAATATATTCTTGCAAATAGGTCGGTGCACGAAATAATCACTGGAATAAGTCATGTTTCTTCCGAAATCAGCGTAGGAACCTTTACTGTAGTGGCAAGCATGATTTACACAACTGGGTTCTCGCGGCTTTGGGTCGATCTAGGATTCTTTGTGTTTAGCATACTCTCCTGGCGACTCTTAGCCGGACGTTTGAGAGTACAGAGTGAAGAGAGCAAGGACGCGCTTACGATTCCGCAATATCTTGCAAACAAATTTGATAGCAAAACGGTTGGAATTTTTGCATCACTAATCATTACTCTCTTCACCACGACGTACATTGGTGCAAATATGCTTGGTCTTACAAAAGTTCTTTCCAAAGTGGTAAGCCTGGAGTCCAACTTAGTAGCAGTAGCGGTGCTGATTGTTACATTGTTGTATACTACTGTAGGCGGCTTTAGATCTGCTTCCCATGTGAACGTTCTTCAGGGGGCAATAATGCTTTTAGCGACTTGCATACTACCGCTCTCACTACTAATAAAGTTCGGCTTAGAACCACTAACCACTTTCTTAAAACAGAGTGGGTCAAGTGCCGTTGGTCATCTCGACATTACACAAGCAGTATTTTACTTCAGCTTCGCCTCGGTAATGTTTGGAACACCACACACAATTGGAAAATTCTTAGCTATAAAATCTCCTGACAAATTGAACACTGCTCGGAATACAAGCATTATCATAAACATCATAATCTACCTTGGCATAGCAATATCTGCAGTGTACGGAAGAAAATTACTTCCATCTATGAAAGATACAGAAATGCTACTTTTGAACCTAAGCGAAATGTTTACCAGTCCACTTTACGGTAGCATGATAATAATCGCGATCCTGGCCGCCGTAATGAGTACGATAGATGCTCAACTGATATCAAGTGCAAGCTGCATAGCTAACGATATCTATAGACACATTACATCGAACAGAAATGATATACATCTTATTTTCGCCACAAAACTTATGATAATATTTGTAGGTGCATTAGCCCTTTCAATCTCATTAATTTTCAACCAATCTGTTGGAAAACTAGCAATCTTTTCTTTGACAGGATTAGGGGCTTCAATAGGACCAGTGATATTATTCAGTCTGTACACAAAAACCAGAAATAAAATACCAGCTCTGCTTGGCTTGACTTCTGGAACAACGGCAACAATACTTTTGACAATCTTTAACACCTCTGACATTCACTACAACATGTTGCCTGCGTTGTGTATTACGGCTGTAGTAATGCTAGCCTCGTCCTGTATAACTGGACGCACGGTGAAATGTGTTGAGTCTAACAATTAAAGTGATTGTATCTAGCCCGAATTGGTTGCCTATGAAAAATTTGATCCCGTTTTTTTTAGTCGTTATTGCTTTTTTCGCTTTTTCTGATTGTTACGCTGCCTCACCAACCAAGAAGGAAATATTAGAATTTCTAAAACTACAGAATAAAGATCACAACGTTGTGTTGGATTTTAAGGAGCGCTTTGGTGATAGACTGACAAATGTTGATTTCTCTGGACTGGATCTTGGTAAAGTAACGTTCGATGGAATGATAATAGAGAACTCTTCTTTCGATCGTGCAGTTTTCACAAGTCTTACAATCAAAAATAGCGTCGTAAATAACTCTACTTTTTACAGTACAATTATCTACAAAGGACATATCGTAAGCAGCCAGTTGGATGGCGTGTCTATTATCGAATCGGATTTAAACAACACACAAATAGAAAAATCTGAGCTAAAAAATGTCAGAATTCTGAAGACACATGCTCCCTCGCTTATACTCGATGATAGCAAGCTAAACAGCATCATAATCAGAAACTCCGATATTTTGGAGGCCAAATTTGGAAGAACCGTCCTTGCTGAAAGTGAAATTTCTGGAAGTGATCTCTCCAATATGAGAATGGAAGATTCGAAAATTACCGATTCTCGACTAACGGTCTCAAAGCTCATAAATGCAAAGATGTCCAAGAGTACGCTTACAAACAGCACCTTACACGGAATAGAATTATCAGGTTCTCACATGCGTGATACTCAGATATTTTCCTCAGAGATAACTAACTCTGACCTTCATCGAAGTAGACTGTACAACTGTCATTTAGAGAAAGTAAGCATGCTAAACACCGATTTTGGCTATGCATCAGTTGAAGGTACCTCATTTATCAAAGCCGACTTCTCCTCGGCATCTTTAGAGGGATTACATATAGGAAGCGCAACTTTTTCAGAATGCTGTTTGTGTAACTTCAGCTCACAAAACATTACGATCGATTCATCAGCAATAACCCATTCGTCTATAAGCAATGTAAAATTGTATGACAGCGAAATTGCAGATACCTCGCTAAAAGATTCTAGTATTGCAAATCTTAGTATCTCTAACTCAGGGTTTCTTGATACCGTACTTTTGGACGTCAATGGCAAGAGTATTGCAATCAAGCATACGCAAATAGATTCTTTGCTTCTCCAAGGGGATTTTTCAGATATAACAATAGAGGACTCACAGATCGTGAAGAGTTCTTTAAGGAATCTCAAATTACAACTGCTGTGGCTGCTGCATTCTCATATAAACAACACGCAGGTCCAAGATGGCACGATATCTAAAAGCAATTTCTTAGCTAATACCTTTATAGACAGCTCAGTGGACAATTTAACGATCGCCAAATCAAGTTTCACTGAAAACAATTTTGTTGGAACAAATGTAGGAAATATTTCATTTACAAAGACACTTTTCACAGAAAAATTTATAGAGGGCGTTTCTTCCAAACTCGCCCAAATGGGAGCAATTGTCGGATTGTCGAATTTTGAAAAGCTCATTGCAAGTGGAACGTATGATTTCACAGATGTAAACTACTCAAATATCGACTTCAGTAAAATTGATTTGGGAAAGGTAAATTTCAAGGGAGCAATATTAAGGGAAAACATTTTTAGTGAAAATAAACTACACGATGTAGACCTTACGAAAGCTGATCTAGAAGGAAGTACCTTCCATAAATAAATGTTAACTCAAAGGAAGATTGCGCATGCGGAAGGGAATTCTGTTTATAATCTCCTCCCCTTCTGGTGGAGGAAAAACGACAGTAGCGGATTTCTTGGTCGGTCAGGACTTATCTATTAAGCGGTCCATCTCATTTACCACCAGGCAACCCCGTGGAGAGGAAAAGGATGGTATAGATTATTATTTTGTAAGTAAGGATGAATTTAATCGATTGCTACAAGAAGGAGAAATGCTCGAGCATGCAACAGTTTTGCAAAATCAATATGGGACCTCACATAGATACATAGAAGAAACTCTGGCACTTGGTATAGATGTTCTTTGTTGTATAGACTGGCAGGGAGCTGAGCAAATTCGCAAGAAGACCAATTGCATTTCCATATTTCTTCTACCGCCTAGTTTGCAAAAATTAAAAACACGGCTAACCAGCAGAGGCACAGACACAGCAGACGTTATTGAATACAGACTAAAAGTTGCGCTTGAAGAAATTCAACATTTTTCAAAGTATGACTACGTACTTGTGAATGATGACCTGACGGAAACAAAACAAAAGGTACTCTCAATCATCACCGCGGAGAGAGAGAAACTTGTACAAAACCACCGAGTGGTAGAATGCTTTGTAGCATCACTACTCGAACAAACCATATGATGCACGCTGTGCTAAGTATCACTCACTGTGCATGAACGAATTCCTGCTATCTAGAACAGGCCATTCATACTTAGTGCTTGGTAAGTTATTTCCCTCTTCCCTTGTGTATACCGTGAGAAATCAGGGACTGTGCTTTTACTTTCAGTTGCCATATACCCATTTTGGGAAAATTCGATCCCATAAGATTTTTTAACGTCGTCATGTATAGCATGTTCCTTTTTATTACCATACTGGTCCACTTGCCTTGAGGCTTTGCTATTCCGACGATCTTTGGATCTGAACCAAGATGCCTATTGAGTTCCTCTAAGTCTATGCTTCTGTAGTATTGATCTTTTATTCTGCGCTGCTTCTCCTTGTGGTACTCTTTGTGTTCATCGTCTTCAACTGTACCAGAAAATTCCTCTTCACGACCAACACGAGGAAAAAAAAATGATCCCAGTGCACAAAAGATCACCAACAAGACCAAGCCAAAAACTATGTAAAGCATTACACCCCCTTACAGAGATTAGACGCAGGACCAAATCACAAACTACACAAAGTACTATGCTCCCTTGTAAAACCCAAGTTCGCTATAATTGACCTCTCCCAAGAAAAGAAACTTTACAAATTCCCTAGACTGATTAATCCCTTCATTTTCCAAAATAGTGATGCTATACCAGATCTCCGGATATAATTCTTGTGGTACCTCGAACAGCCTCGTAAGCCCAGCGCTCTCGTGTTGGATGGCAATACTCCCTGGCAGGATAACAAATGCACCGCTTTCAATAGCCGCACGACCTAAGTTCTCGAAATTTTTCACTCTTACCGATCTACCCGCACATAATTTTAACACAACATCATTGATTATTTTTCCCATTACATTACCAGGATCCGGTACGATAAAAGCAGAATGCCTTTTTGCAATTTTTAAAACCGTGTTCAGACTATTACGTTTGCCTATTAGGCCCATTATTGGGCTGCTTTCCGCGATACAAACGTACAACTTATCGGATGCAAATGGCACACCATTCAACTCTGGCTTTTGACCTAAATGAGCAATAGAAACAACAGCATGATGTCCCTTTTCTAGGTCCGCAGATAAAAGGTCTGAGTTTTCAAAATCAGCAGTAACAATCATTAGCCTTCTTTGAGCATAATCTTTAATAATTTTCCGAAAAGGAATACTCAAACTACTATCAACTGCTATGTGTAAATCCGATATCGCAAATGAATTGAGAGGTACAGACAAAATCAGAGCACATAAACCAAAAGCAAGAATACGCAACATATAAAAAGAAATAGACAATATAACGTCAGTTTTTGCCGACGCAGCATATTTCCCTTTGCAAGAAGTCGTTCTTATGCGAGAATCGAAATCCTGGGTTTCATGTAGGTACCGTGCCTGCATACAAAATTAGAGAAATACCTATAGAATTTTGTTAACCACGCAGCAAGAGCCATTATAGTACTCAACTGGAGAATATTTAAAGAAGATGAATTCTGAAAAAGTAAAAGTGAATGTGGAGGAATTTTTAAAAAGCACAGCTGGACCCTTCGGTGTCTCTGCCTCTTTGGAACCAAAGGGATTCTTTTATGATCCAGGGTATGCAAAAACTGCTCCATGCAAATCTAGCATTACTTTCATAGATGGTGAAAATGGGATACTTCTGCACAGGGGCTACCCAATAGAGGAATTGGCACAAACTTCTGACTTTTTGCAGGTCGGCTACCTTCTCATTGACGGCAAACTTCCAGATTCCGCTGCTACGCGAGAGTTTGAAGAGAGGATAAAACACGTACCGCAGCTTCCTGAGTGTGTCTTGAAAAATATCCGTTCTTTCCCAACGAGTGCGCACCCGATGGCAGTTTTAATCTCTGCACTTGCTTCGCTCGCCTCAGTGTACGGAGAAATGGACTTTAATCAGAAGAAGTTACTTTTAGTTGCCTATACGCCATGGCTCATAGCGCATATATACCGACACATCAATTCTCTGGAGTTCGTTGAACCTGACATCAGGCTTCCTTATACCGAGAATTTCCTGTACATGATGTTTGGTGAGAAAAAGCCCAAAGATGCGGAAATCTTGGACAAAATCTTTATCTTGCATGCGGACCATGGTCAAACTGCTTCGACCTCTGTTGCACGGATGGTTGTATCTTCAGGAGCAAGCCCGATTGCGGCATGTTCTGCGGCTACAGCTAGTTTATGGGGACCACTGCACGGTGGCGCAAATGAGCGAGTCCTGGAAATGTTGAGAGGTATAGTTGAAAGCGGTGAGAAGGTAGAAAACTTCATTGAGCGCGTTAAAAGAAAAGAAGAGAGACTTATGGGTTTTGGGCACAGGGTGTATAAAAACTATGATCCTCGTGCAGCCATATTAAAGCAAAAGGCTCATGATGTGCTAAAAGCCGATTCACCTATTCTAAAAACTGCTGGCGAACTTGAAACAATCACAGCAAGGGAAGAGTACTTTCTGAGTCGCAAATTATATCCTAATGTCGACTTCTATTCGGGAATAGTGCTAGACGCACTGGGAATATCATCTTGCATGTTCACACCGATTTTCGCACTTGCTAGAACAGTAGGTTGGGTTGCACAAATCACAGAGTTCTTGAGTGACAGTGAACAAAAACTTTGCAGACCTAGACAAATTTACGTAGGCGAACCAAGAAGAAACGTACACGGTTGATCAGCTTTTAGTGGTTCTACGCTCGTGCGGAGAACCACATAAAAGTTACCAAAAGGAACACTTTGTACCACATTTCGGGCGTTGTGCAGCGATTCTATGCAGTCGCCGAAGCCTGGATCGACTCCTTTGCACCAGAAAATATACCCAACAAGAATAGTACCGTTACTTATTTGTGTATTTAACAACGTGTATATTTTCCCGCAACTTTAGAGAGAGCTCTTTTAACGCTTCCGTAATCTTCTTTGAGTAGACAAACTTGATTAATCGTCCACGTAAGTGATCAGAGTCCAGAGAAAGATTAAGTATAATACGATCGTCCCTTCTTACTTCTATATCGTGCCCTATGAGAAACAAATCCCTGCGATCCTTTGCTTTCAACTCAGAAAGTCTCCCAGAATAAAGAGTCTGGTACATACCAACAACATCCGACTTAGGTGAAACTAAACCTTTGTATTCAACTGAGAGAACAAAATCATTTTCCTTATCGAGAACTTGGAAACGACTCCCATCTACTTCTTCGGAGATCTTGCCTACAGCAAGCCGAGAAACTGCGGTCCTAATATTAGGCTGCAATCCATCAAGTCCTAACCAGCCAAGCTCCTCCGTAGACCCATTACTGTTAATCCTCTTCAGTTTGAAGGTATTCTTTTTTTTGAGTAACTCACGCTTGATTGCATCAAAATCACTATCATCAATGCGCACTCTAGGTCTGATGATTTGGTCAACAACTTCGGAGAGAAAGACCTGCTTTTTCAGATATTCTTCAAACAACGCCATATGCGCCCCATGATTGATTCCTAACGCTCGAAGGTGCTTGAGTGCTGCGTCATATTTTTGATCAGAAAAGGGAAGTCCAACCCTTTTTGCGTACTGGTAACACACTTCCAAGTCTATCATCTGCTCTAAGACTGCAGAATAAGAGAGGTCAGACTTTTCTCCAAGCATTACAACAAAGTTTTGATAGTTGCGCACATCTTGATTCGAGATTATCACATCCCCAACCATAGCAGCAGTTTTAACTTCAATGGAGTAAGATGGCAAAGACAAAAAAGAAAGAAGAAAAACAACGCAGATAACTCTAAACATCACACAAATACCTCCTCCAAACGAAGTACCTCATTGTACTTAGCAACTCTCTCTGAGCGACTTAAAGAACCAGCCTTGAGAAAAGCACCTCCACAAGCAACAGCTAGATGTGCTATTGATAGATCCTCGGTCTCTCCTGAACGGTGTGAAATGACCACTTTATATCCAGCTTTTCTAGCCAGTTTTATGCTCTCAATCGTCTCTGTAACGGTACCAACTTGGTTAATTTTCACAAGCACCGCATTGGCAACACCAGTTTTTATTCCCTTTTTTATTATCTTAGGATTGGTAACAAAAATATCATCCCCGACTATGTGAATTTTATCAGAAAGCTTTCTCGTCATTACCTGCCAGGACTCCCAATCACTCTCGTACAGCGGGTCCTCGATAGAAACAATATCGTACTTTTCTATGATCGCAGCATAGAAATCGACCATTTCGTTAACATTCAACAATTTTCCATCGATACTATATTTTCCATCTTTATAAAAAGTCGAAGAAGCTGCATCAAGAGCTATTTTAACGCTCTCTTTACTATCACCAATGGCCTCAGAGAGAAGTCCAAGCGTCTCTTCAGTAGAAGAAAGATCAGGCGCGAAACCACCCTCGTCACCAACATTCGTACTCTTCCCATATTGTTTTAGAAGCCCCTTCAAACGGTGAAAGACGTCTGCTGCCTTCTCCATACTTTCTCTAAAGGAACGACGTCCAACCGGGCAAATCATGAACTCTTGGATTGCCAACCGATTATCGGCATGCACGCCACCATTTATGACATTTAACATCGGAACAGGAGGAACATATACAAAATCGTCACCCTCGCTGGTGAGTAAGTTATGAAAAACAATACACAAAGGAACGCCCCTAACACTTGCATTTGCCTTCGCAACTGCAAGAGAAACAGCCACGATTGCATTAGCTCCAAGCACAGACTTATTTGTCGTACCGTCTAATTGAATCAAAAGAGAATCTATTTCGGCTTGAGCAGCGACACTCTTCCCCATAAGGGCCGGAGCGATAATCGTGTGGACATTTTCTACAGCACGCAAGACACCTCTCCCAGACAGACGCGCTTTATCGCCATCGAGCAATTCACAGGCCTCTAGAACTCCTTTTGATGCACCAGAAGGTGCTATTGCGCACCCGACTCTACCGCAACTAGTTGTAACTTCAACCTCGATTGTAGGCCACCCCCTACTATTGAAAATCTCACGGGCTTTTACTTTTTGTATTTGCTGCATAAGTTAACGGGATACAGAAACGCTTGTTTGTTCTCAGTACTTCTGCTAAACATTCATTCTAGCAATTCGTGAGAAGGATATGAAGCATTATAGCTGTATCAGACAACCAGAAAATTTCCCTCTGGAAGCAAACGTGGTTGTTGAAATTTCAGCTGGAAGTAGTGGTGTAAAATACGAGATCAATGATGATGGACTCGTTTGTGTCGATCGGTTTATTGCCGTAAGCATGCATTATCCCTGCAATTATGCTTTCATTCCGAATACTCTAGGAGGAGACGGGGATCCTCTTGACGCATTGGTAGTCACCAGGTCACCTTTGATGCCAGGATCATTAATCCGTGTAAAGGTGATAGGGGCATTTGTAATGCGTGACGAAAAAGGAGAGGACGAAAAATTACTCACCGTGCCGATATCGAAAATCGATCCGTACTATACCAACTTCAATGAACCGGGAGATTTTCCCAGTATCTTCCTTGAGCAGATCGAGCATTTCTTTCGGCATTACAAAGATCTTGAGAAGGATAAATTTGTCGAGGTCGTAGGTTGGACTAACTCTGAAGCTACACGTAGGGCTATCACTAAGCTCCTTAAGACTTAAACACATACCGGTACTAGGCACGCTCCATATCCAAATCTCATTACCTGAGATTATGCGTACTAATTTTCGTCACGAAAAAGAGGAGTCATTGAGATGCTTATGGAAGTGCGCAATCTCCTCCTTTTATTCTTATACCAAAGAGATACGAATGCTTTAATTAAACACTCAAGCCCCATGTAAATATTATCGACGTTAACAATGCACCACTGGTAACAATTTCCACATCACTTTCCCAGAAAGAAAACTGTAACCAGGCACCTTAGAATTTAAAAACGCACTATCTCACTCGCTTTAAGAGATCGTAAAAAAGGCAAGTAACTAGGATTATCCTTTTCATTTCTTTCGAGATAACGCATCAACTCATGTAGGTTTCTTGCGTAACTCTCCTCTGAAACTGTCCCCTGGTGCCTGAGTACAGTTAAGTAGATCAAGTAAGTATTCAAAACATCTATCTCACAATAATTTCTAATTTCTGTGATTCTTCCAGCATCGTACATGTGCGCAACCTGTGCACCATCGATACCAAGTTTTCCGGGCAATCCAAGTACTGCACAGACTTCACTCATCTTGACCCTTGCTGAAACTCCATACTCAGAAAGCAAATCAATCAGGTCGGTGTGCCAGTTCGCGCTGTACTTGTTATTATAACTGTTCCACTTATCACCGGAATGATAAAAATTACGGGCAACGACACCGTAACGCATCGCACGGTACTTTAAGACAGGGAGATCGAAAGTCCTACCATTGAAAGAAACAAGCCTAGGTAGTGACTTACATACATGATCAAAAAAGAACTGTACTAGTTCTTTTTCGCTGTAGCACTGAATATCTCCAGAAGCAATTTTTTTTAGCTGAAAGAACTCACAATCATTTTTACAAGTCAGCGTCGCTTTAAGCAGCGATATTACAATAACCTTGTGAAAGGGCTGCCTGAGAAACGGGTTCTTACCATCTGTAATGTCCAAATGATAATCTTCCATAGCCTTTCGCATTACGGCAACATCTTTACCTTTAAAACCCGTAAGTACCTCACATAGGCCCGTATCAGGAATGGTTTCTATATCGAAGACAACTATGGAATCCATATCATTCAAACCAAGCAATTCTCCCTGAGAAGCACACCCCAACCAACTATTCCTGAGTAGACCACAATTTCCAAAAAGGATAATTTACACACAGACATTTATCGATGGAAAACTCATTTGAGAGAGTTACGCAACTTCTTAAGAACAACGTCTTTACCAAAGATTTGCATAATTTCCACCACCGAAGGGGAGTGTTCTTGCCCTATTAAGGCCATTCTCAGATTCGTATAGACCTCTTTAGCAGAAAACCCAGAAAGAGAAATGTACTCTTTCAAAATTTGCTGTAAACTAGGACCCCAATCGGTATTTTCCAGTAGTTTTAGTACCTCCTGCAGCAAGAGCCTATCTACCTCTAGACACGAATCAGTACACCAACAAAACTGAAGATTATCTTTCAATTCAACAATTGAGGAACACTTTTTTCTAAACAGTTCAACAAATGCAATGAACGCACTATAAGAAACTATTATTTTTTCTTCAACAAGACTCCGAACCTCTGAGGCTATCCTCTCAAGTGGTAATCCACTGATATAATAAGAATTAAGGCTGTAAAGCTTTTCACGGTCAAAGCGAGCAGGAGATTTGCCAACTGCTGTGATATCGAAAAGGTCTATAGCCTCCTGTATGGAGAATATTTCTTTATCACCATGACTCCATCCTAGCCTAAGCAAATAATTGAACATCGCTTCAGGAAGTATACCTGCAGTTCTATAATCTATTACGTCGACAGCACCGTCCCTCTTTGAGAGCTTAGCACCATGTGTATTGTGTATTAGCGGTATATGAGCAAAGTCCGGTAAAGACCAACCCATGCCTTCATATATTAGTTTTTGGGCAAAAGTATTCGTAATATGATCAGAACCCCTTATTATGTGAGTTATACCCATATCATGATCATCGACAACCACTGCAAGCATATAGGTTGGGCTCCCATCTGACCTGAGAATCACGACATCATTGATGCTATCACCATCAGCTGAAATCTCGCCTAAAATCAAATCGGAAAATTTTACTGTCTCATCGTGATTTACTTTAAGGCGCACTGCACCATTATCGTGATAAGCCTTACCCCGGTTCAAAAGCTCAAGTGCAACTTCTCTATGCCTATTAACATTGACAGATTGGTACACAAGCTCATCATAAGAAAGCGAAAGCCATTTAAGAGCCTGCAGAATTGACTCAAGATAAGCCGTATTCGACCTAGCTAAATCAGTATCCTCAATTCTAAGAAGGAACTTACCACCATGCCTTCTAGCATAGAGAAAATTAAATATGGCAGTCCTGAGACCACCAATGTGCAAATTACCTGTCGGAGATGGCGCAAACCTTGTAACAACGTCCATTCACGAAATATGTTAAATCACCCTGAAAACATTAACACTCGACCTACCACTAGACAAGGTAAAGACTCATGGACCCCCCACTATGATAGTAAGTCCTACCTGGCTTGAAGAAACTCACGAACATTGCTTGTATGCCTTATAAAAATAAGCACTGTTCCAGCGAGTATCGGCAAAAATACGTAGAGCTCTAACAAGGCATAAGAATACACAGCACCAATAAAACAGGCAATCAAAGAGGAAATAAAGGGCTGCCTAAACAAAACAAAAAAGATTCCCCATGTGCATACAGCAACAATGAAAACTGGCAGGACCAAAACAAAGTAAACACCCATCATTGGTGCAACTCCCTTACCACCCTTAAATGCCATGTAAACAGAAAAAACATGCGCAAAAACCGCAACAAAACCCACTGTCGATGCGAATACATCACTGCAACACTGCACTGCCAAAAAAACTGGGGCTGCTGCTTTCAAAAAGTCCAGCATAAAGACAACAGAACCAAAACCTAACCCCATAACTCGGGTCATATTTGTCGCACCAATGTTACCTGATCCCCTAGTACAGATATCAACTCCAAAACAAGCAGATATACACCGACCAAAAGGGATCGCTGCAATAACGTAAACGAAAATTATAAAGGCAAGGCGGTTCATTTCGAAAGCGGAAGCCATAGCCACTCATTCTAACGCAGTCAAAACTGACATTGAACCCCCTCTCCCATGAAGTGTGAAAGCTTACAAGCAGCGGAAACGCGCAAGTACTATAAAAATCACTAAACCAACCTACTAGGCTAATACTTGTTCCTGTCTTGGTATGTAGAAAGAAAAATAACAGCAAGATGTAGATCTTGGAAAGTACGCAATCTCATACCATGTTTTCTTCGTTCTCTTCGTCCGTGTCATCTAAAAAATCGGACAGATCCTCTTCTTCATCTAGATCCTCAAAGTCTCCATCTTCATAATCGGAATCATCCAAAAGAGACTCGTCTTCAAGAAGCGCTTGATCTTCATCTATAGCCAATGGAGCATTCTCTTCTAATTCCTTAGCCTCCCTTTCCTTACGCATCTTTTCTTCAAATTTTTTGGGATCAAATGGTTCCTGGGTCGGGATAGAAATAGGATCGAGGATTTTTTTCGTGAAAAAACTATCTTCGAAATACCGTATCTTTTTTGATTTGATAGGATAAGTAGATTCAATCAATAGGATCTGCTGGTCACGCGGCAACATTATCACCTCCTGAGGCAACAGAAGCGCACGCTGAGTCTCGGAAATATGCAGCGACCTCGATGCAGGATTCAAGTCAAGAAACTTCGGTTTGTTAAGCGATTCCTGTGCAACTGTCTTATTACCAACCAACTGCGAAATTAAATTTGCCGTTTCTATGTTGTTTGCAGCAAAAGTAATTCTGTAGGTAGAGTTCGAGAGAAAAGAGTTCATCCCTGCTTCCTCGTAGATACCTTTTAGCTGCTCTGTATCTTGGATGATAAGAAACAGACGTACGTTATATCCACGAAAATATGCAATACCAGTTTTAAACTGCTCCATCTCACCAAGGGTAGGAAACTCGTCCATCATAAACAAAACACCATATGGTTCGTCTTTTTGTGGAAGATGCCTACACAAAAACTCTGTTGCTTGTTGATAAAAAACCTGCATAAGCGGCTGTAATCTCGTCAAGTTGTCTGGTGTGAGGCCCACATACACCGTCGTAAGTTCTCTTTTGAACTTCATAAAATTAAAGTCACTAGTAGCCGTCGTGGTATCAATAAGTGGGTTTGCCCATAATTCGAGCGAGGAGTTCATTGTCGATATCACACCAGATCTTTCTTTGTCTGCCTTTTGAAGAAAAGCAGCAATGTTCATATAGGCAACTGGGTGAATCTTTTTACCCATTGTATCTAACGCAACAGCGAGACTATACGTAACATCATCGCTTCTCATCACCCTTACCACCTCTCCAAAGGACTTTACCTTTTCTGGTACCGCAAGAATGTACAGTACTACCCCCAGAAAAAGACTTCGGGCTTCATTGACCCAGAAATCTTGTTCGGGCATTAGGAGGTTAGCGATTTTCTGAACATCATCTACCATCTGCCCCGGCTTTGAACTAACCCAATCCAACGGATTATAGCAGTGACTTTTACCATCTGGATCAGCTGGACTCCAACAATAGACCTTCTGACCCATCTTTTTCCTATAACCGCTAGTTAAGGTGAAGTTCTCAAGTTTGATATCGTGAACAACAACAGAATCTTCCCAGAAGAGAAGATTTGGGATAACAAACCCAACACCCTTCCCAGAACCAGTTGGAGCGAACAGTAAAGCGTGTTGAAACCCCCCTGCAATGAGGAAACCTTTCTTATCTTTACCAAGCAGTATCCCTTTACGACTTCTAAGCCCGATTTTCCTTATTTCCCTTTCTGTTGCCCACCTTGCATCACCGTGCACAGATTCTTTCTTCTTGAATGGGCGCCACTCCATAATCGGTGCACGGAGCATATAAAAAACGACTCCGAGTATTCCAAACGGAATGCCTAACGAGACAGCAAGTTTTATCTTTACAGCTGGGGCCCAAGCATCCCAATTATTGAAAAGATCACTTATATAGACAAAAATTGTAGGCCAAAGACGTGTAGGAAACCCGTCCAAAGATGGTTGCAAATCACGGAAATTGAGGTGTTCTATTCCCCAAACTGCAACCACAAAAATAGCCGCTGACATGTAAAGGGCCAAGGCAAAAATGAACGCCAGAAGAAAAAATATCGTTATAATATTCCTAAGCTGTCTCATAACGCGCTCTGACTCACCCAATGCCCATGCTCAACTACCACTCTCAAGCAAATCCTTGGTAAGCAAGATCTCAGAAACAAATCTCTTCCCATGACCCGCTCTTTTGAGCTGAACAATAACATCTACCACATTCATTATATATTCCTTAATTTGCACAGGAGGAATTCCCAAACCGGCCTGCATTACCATAAGTTTCAGTTGCTCTATGGCCATCTTTGGGGCATCCGCATGCAAAGTGGAAATCGAGCCCGGATGCCCTGTATTAATAGCCCTAAGAAAACTAAAAGCCTCCGCACCCCTTAATTCACCAACTATAATTCTATCAGGACGAAGACGCAGGCACGCCTCTATCAGATCCTGAGTTGTAACATTGGCACGACCCTGTCCACCCTTTGAGGCAACTAAATGCACCCTATTCGGATGCTTAGACAACACTACCTCCCGAGCATCTTCGACCGTGATAATTCTTTCATAAATCGGTATTTCGCGAAGCAGACTATTAGTAAAAGTTGTCTTACCAGTCGATGTACCACCGCTGATGATGATGTTCTTTTTCTCTTTTATCGCAAGTTCGAGGAAACTTTTCACATCACCACCCTTCAAGAGCTCGCGGAGGCGATTATCTATATCAAGTGAAACATCACGACACTTAAGTTTCTCAAATGCGCCCATTGCCTCATAATCACCAAGAGACAATTGTATACTGCTAGGTTTCCTTATTGAAATTACAACCGTCCCCGCCTCTGCAACGGGTGGCAAAGCCAACTGGATCCGACATTCATTTGGCAGAGAAGCAGAGAGAAGTGGAAACTCTCCACTTACATTTTGCTCTGTGGCTTGAGCAACCAATTTCGCAAGTCCTTTAAGGTGTTGAAAGTCAAGCTCAGGAAGTTCAGATCTCATAATCTCACCCTTCTTTTCGATCCACACCTCCCCGGGTTTATTGATCGAGATCTCGTTGACATCACTATCCTGAAATAGTGCATCCAAGGGCTCCAGGTATTTATTCAGGGCTGTGTATTGCATACGAATCAGTTAAGCACCTTATACTCTTGAAACGCGGCTCTTGGAAAAACCACGTCTTGATTTACGAATACCTTAAGCCTTGTACCCTGGTTCACAGTAAGCGTTGGGTTCACGTCGGCCGTGCGCTTGACATAATCCGTTACCTGCTTTGAGGCATCTTGAATAGCTTGCATGGCAATAATCGCACCCGGAGAACCTTTCACCTTCGATTCATCAGCATTTTCATCCTTCAGCGACGGCCTGTTTTTGGGAACGTTCATCTGACTTTTATTCGTTCCCATTATCTTATCCACTATCATACCACTTGCTACTCTAGCTGTAGCAAGGAGGATAGATGTGCTCATAACATTAGAAACTTTGTTATTCACAGCTCCTCTAACCCCAGCTCTACCAAGCGAATCCACACCATCAAAGCCACCTAGATTTATATCTATTCCGTTAGGGAGAATAATGCGCGACCACGTTATATCAACTCTAGATTGCGTAAAGGAAATGTCTGTTGAGTATGATCCTATTAGTCTTGAGCCCTTAGGAATTAAAATCTGGTTACCCGATTCAGAAAAGACATCCCTACTCACGACCGCACGCACTTTCGCTTTTAGATCGGTGTTTACAGCTGTCTCGAGAACAGCATCCAACATTTTGCCCTCTGTGAGTACATAATCCAAATCCCCAACATACCCAGCAACTATCTGCCCAGGCGTCCTCGTCAATTCCTTATCTTCAGGAGCAGTCGTATCTCTCTGTTGAAGCGACCTCCTCAACTCACCTAACTTACTCGGATCAAGAAGAGAAGCCGGATCGGAAATACTAATCCCACTGGACTGTCCTTCCGAGGAGGTGACTCCCCCTCCTCCAAAGGCAATCATAGGGGTGCTTCTATTGTATTTATTTATGCCACTACTCACCTTACCAGGTGGATCCATAGCGCTGGATGCAGAGCCAGGTGGCTGAGGAAAAAATGACGGAAGAGACGGCCCAGCCCCGGGCTTAGTTGGAACAACAGGAGGCTTCTCTGGTATAGCAGGAACAGGTATTGCAGGTAACTTTGGAAGATCAGATATCTTTGGCGGAAGAAGCACAAGCGCCGCATCATCCTTTGGGACGAGAAAACCTTCCTTCGTATCGGTTTTTATCTTATCGGAAACGACCCTCTCTTCAACCTGAGTTTCTCTCGCTGGAATATGTGTATCTTCCTTCTGTGACTCGCTGGAAAAAAACTTATATGCAAAAAAAAACCCAACTACAACAATTAAAATATAGATGAGCTTCTTTTTAATGCTCCCACCTTGTATCCCGGAACCTCTGTCACTAACCTCTACAGACTCATCACCTATACTAAACTCTTCCAAATCGTTGTTTTCCTTATTTCCGCGCATAACCAACTACCCCAAATCATTATTCACCACTTCTAACACGGAATCCTTGTAACGTAGATGCAATTTCTTATGCACACCTTCTATCACCATATAATCCCTAAACCGCCACATCCTAGCTCGAGTCTCACTCCGATCTGAATTCACAATGAAAATTCTAGGGATATTGTCTCCTTCAAATTTGAAAAAAGTGAGCCCAAGATTATTCATCACATCTTTGAGCTCAAAATCTGCCTTCCCACTAAAGGAGTAATTTCGACGAAGAGAGCCATAATGTAATTCGTATAATTTACCCCCCACAGAAAGTTCACCCGTACTTGAGGCATCCGAGGAGACCTCATCAGGATACTGAAACCGTACCATGTAGCTAGTCTCATTCACTTTTCTTTTCTTCTCGTCCTCTTCGGAGGCACTAAGCAAATCAAACACGTAAGTGCGCTTATCAGTAACTACAACCATGTTTGTTGAAAGTCCCTTTTCAAGAGGTCTCAGGAATATTTTTTCACCCACAGGATTTACACTCCAACCAATACTGTTGCCAAGAGCTATTGTTTTGATTCTCTCCTTATCAGAAAACTTGATGAAAGACTGATATCCATAACTCGTATCCACCTGGAAGATTGTGCTCTCCGAATAGACGAGAGTTCGCACACGCGGATCATGCTCGAGGGCATATGCTCGTATGCAGAAAAGTGCGAAAAACACAACAAAAAACAACTCACGAATGATCATCATCTACCTGATAAGAAACAACAACAAAACCAAGAGGATTGAGGCGCCTATCCTCTTCTGAAAGATCAAGATCCATATAACTGTATCTGACAGACACAATCTTATTTGTGACACTCACTCCACCATCACTATTTACAAATCTCATAGTAATTCTCATCTGAACCGTATCACTGTCTAGATGTCTTATGGAGCGAACCTCGTATTTAGAATCCGCTACATTAGCGTATAAGTTGAGCGGACTTGTAGGATTACTTAAGGAGAGAGATCCCTTAAACAGCGTATAAAGGCTAGGATCTGAAAATACTCTCACTGTGGTGTAGTAATCGTAACGATACGTTGCAGGATGAAAAACCTCCCTTGCCTTTACATACTGCGTAACAAAATAATTCGTTATTGCCCTGTTTGCAGAATACTCCTTTACCGTAGCAGGATTGACGCGTGCTATAGTTCCGGTTTTCTTGGAAACTTCGATCACAAAAGCCTCTATTGTTCTTGAACTACTAACCGCAAACAAAGCAAAAACAACTAACATAAGGGCTACTATGACCCCCAAGTTCAGCACCACAAGAAAGTTCCTTTGCAGAGTAACCCGTCCTACGTGCTCCTCGTACCAGTGGGCCACCTTTTGTTTCGCTTCGCTTTTGCTTTTGAAAAACCTCACCATACACCCATCAGAAATACAGAACACAAACCATACTAGACAAGATCTAACAACAGTTCCTTAGTAAAATATCAACTTCCGTAGGCAGAACAACAAAAAAACAACACTGCAACCAAAAAAGTGAAGAACACGAACCAGTAGCATGAACAGCACTCAGATATACTACAGTATTCACCAAGATGCTACATAAGCAAAGAAACAGGTCACAGCAATCGCACAAAAAAGACTACAAAGAACGTAAAGTAACCCTGACTTAATTTCAAAAAGGTTAAAAACCTAAGCGATAAAGATATGCCCAAGCTTCTCAGATTTCGTTTGAAGGTACTTGTGATTGTAGGGATTGCTCCTCATCAAGATTGGCACACGAGACGCAACGTCTACCCCTGCGGAACTGAGTTGACGGATCTTCTCCGGGTTATTTGTAATGAGTCTAACTTTTTGGACACCAAGATCTTTTAGAATAAGCCTTACCACTCTAAAATCACGCTCGTCATCCTTAAAACCAAGACAGAGGTTTGCTTCAACTGTGTCAAGACCCTTATCTTCTTGCAGATTATATGCACGTATTTTGTTCGGTAATCCTATACCCCTACCTTCTTGCGAAAGATACAGTATTATTCCACCCGCTGGATCCTCAGCAATCTTCTTAACTGTATCGTGTAGTTGATCCCTGCAGTCACACGATAGACTACCCAGCAGGTCCCCTGTATAACAGGAAGAGTGCACCCTAACAAGCGGCTCCTTTGAACTCAAAGGGTCACCTATAATAATTGCATAGTGCTCTTTCAAGATTGACCGGTAACATACCATGTAGGAATCCACGTTCTCTCTTATCCGTATTTTTGCTTCTGAGACGCGGGTAATATGTTGCTGCACCAGCCCTCTCGATATGGCATCCAAATCCATTACCTGCAACCCGTTGGAAAAGGCAAAATTCAACATATCTGTGCGTTCCTGGAATTCGAGTGTGGAAACAAGGACCTCTGGCAGAAGCTCAGCCATCTTTGCAAGCACTACTAGCAGCTCCTCTTCCTCACTAGCAGGAATAGTCTCTGCTAACCTTATCAACAATTCCAACCCTAACCTAAGTTCTTCAACTACTTTTAGAGACAATCTCACACTTTGATTATTTGAACTGCCCGAATGAAAACCAATGCGCTCAGCAGACAACAAAAGTGAGACTCCTACTTTTCCGTAATTCCTAAAGAACCCTTCTACATCGCATGACTCACGTGGAGCCGCAACAACGACTTTAGAGAAACTGCAAAAAATCACCGGGATACCGGCTTTGAACGCGCACAAAGCAAAAGCCGCTTGACGCTCAGGAGACAAAGACATCAGAAACAAAAAGAAAGGCTAGAACGAAGAAAAACTACTTCATCTATATACTATCTAGGAACTGTTGATCAACAATCGGCACAACGCAAATGTTACCGCACAACTAATGCATTTGCAAAACTCACACTACAATGGGTTCTAATTTAAGAAAGAAACTAGCAAGGTAACGCTAAGTGGACTATCATACTGTTCTGTTAGCCGATCTTTCAAAGCACAGTGACAGAAATCACAGTAAGAGAAGCAATAAGAAATGCAATGGCCGAGGAAATGCGCCGTGACTCCGACGTTTTCATTATCGGTGAAGAGGTGGGTAAGTATCAAGGAGCATATAAAGTAACACAAGGGCTCCTCGAAGAATTCGGCGAAAAAAGGGTCGTGGATACACCCATAAGCGAACATGCTTTTGCAGGTATAGCCACTGGAGCGGCTTTTGTAGGTCTGAGACCAATAGTCGAGTTTATGTCATTTAATTTCTCACTACAAGCAATGGACCAGATTCTTAACTCTGCCGCAAAAACACATTACATGTCTGGTGGACGTCTGAGCTGTCCTATCGTCTTCAGGGGACCTAATGGGGCTGCTGTTCAAGTAGGCGCGCAACATTCACAATGTTTTGCTGCGTGGTATTCTCACGTACCCGGTTTAAAGGTAGTAGCTCCATACTTTGCGTCCGATTGTCGTGGATTGCTAAAGTCAGCAGTAAGAGATAACAACCCTGTCATCTTCTTAGAAAACGAAAGGACATACGGGCTCGTACATACTCTTACTGCAGAGCAAGAAGCAGAGGATTACTTGGTTCCAATTGGGGAGGCAAACGTTCTCAGAAATGGTACAGATGTCACGATAGTGACATTTTCGATTTGTGTAGAACTAGCACTTGAAGCAGCAGAAGCGCTAGAAAGCGAACATAACATAAGTGTTGAGGTAATAGATTTGCGTACACTTAGACCGCTAGATTTCCAAACGATCATTAGATCCCTTGAAAAGACGAATAAATTAGTCACACTAGAACAGGGTTTTCCCGTTCTGAGTTTCGGA
Organism: Neorickettsia sennetsu str. Miyayama; assembly: GCF_000013165.1. Taxonomy (NCBI): domain Bacteria; kingdom Pseudomonadati; phylum Pseudomonadota; class Alphaproteobacteria; order Rickettsiales; family Anaplasmataceae; genus Ehrlichia; species Ehrlichia sennetsu. The sequence goes on from NC_007798.1 coordinate 666,668, forward strand.
TCTGAAGTATCAGCAAGAATCATGGAGGAAGGCTTCGATTTACTAGATGCGCCTGTGGTCAGAATTTCTGGCAGAGACGTTCCAATGCCATACTCTAGTGCACTAGAAAAGCTGGCTCTTCCTCAACTACCTGAGGTGATAGAGGTCGTAAAGAAAGTAGCCACCAGCGGAATCTAGTTGCTTACTCCGCTCATAACTCCACGCTGAGATGCGTCAGGACTGGTAGCATCTGCCCTTAAATTTGAACTGTGAGTTGTGGCTAAAATCGCTTACCAGAAAGCTTTGGTTCCATAACATTAGGTAAAGGACCACAAGACACATTACTATGGACTTACTCAGCCCTTACTGCTTAAGCAAAATGACTCTACTGCAAGAAACACGGATTCAGGATCAGCTTCTTGGAAGAATTTAGCGTTTACACGAAAATTGGCAAAGGACTTCTTGAATGCTATTGTACATCTATACAAATCGTGCGAAATTTCCAGATTTCATATAGCTAGTTGAAGTAGTGAATTGGTGGTATAGGAAGGCATGACCAAGAAAAATCCGGTTTCGTTTCAAAAACTTGACTTTGCACTGAAACACCTTGAAACAACGATCCTGAGAAGGATTCAACTTGAAAAAATAAAAAAACAGCAGGAATGTGAAAAATTATCAACCGAGATAGCAGAGTTGAAAAGACAAATAAGCGTGCACCTGAACGAAATTAAAACTCTGAGAAGTATAATCAAAGAGACAGCTGCGGGGATTAGTGAAGTCATAGAGATTATCGAAAAGGTCAATCATCAGGCATAATTAAGCGTATTTTGATTAAGCCAGATTCCAGTAAATTAGATAAGCCTAGTTGTAGATAGGCATGGTGAACTTACAATAGGTCCTCAAATTGCACTTGCATTTGCTTAAGTTAGACTGTAGAAAGCACAGATAGACAAGCTTTATCTCAATACCTGCCCCTCTCAGAACACAGAAAAATCTCTATGAACATGCTCATAACGAAAAAGATCACTATAAATGGCGCAGAGTACAAGGTAGCTTGCTCCAAGGAGGATGAAAATCGCATAGACTACGTCGCAGAACAATTAAATCAACGGGTCAAGAAGATTTCAGCAGCGTCACATTCAAAATTAAACGACGCCACTCTGCTCCTTTTTGCCGCCTTGGAGCTAGAAAGTCTTCTCTTAGATACTACTACCGAAGATATGGCTTGTACTGGAAGTACAAAACATCAACAAGAAAAAGTTATTGAGTACGCTACAGCTACTATTGAAAATTTTATCAAGCACGTAGAGAATATGGATTGACGTGTGCGGACGTGGCGGAATTGGTAGACGCGCTAGACTTAGGATCTAGTGGGCATCCCGTGGAGGTTCAAGTCCTCTCGTCCGTACCAGGATGCTTTAGGGCTTAGGTCTATCGCTATGCTATTGAAGGAAGTTTATAGTCACGGCTTAAAAAGAAAATACGAGGTCGAGGTACCGGCATCCGATATAGATGCTGGTTTCAAAGAGGCTATTGAAGACAGGATAAAGAAAAATGTCTATCGGGGTTTTAGGAAGGGTAAGACTCCCTTTGACGTCGTTGCGAAACAGGAAGAAGGCCTGATAGATAGTGTTATCGTCGACCAAGTCTACAGACATTGGTACGACATTAAGCAAAATGAAAAGCTTGTCCTTTTCAATAACCAGGAAGAAATTACAGGTATAGATGCTACAGCATACAAAGAGAGTAAAGCTGCCGTTAAGTTCACTGTTGAGTGCGAGCTTCTCCCACAGATCCCGAAGATAGACTTTTCCCAGGTAAGTGTCAAAACAAAATCATTTGAGGTGTCTGAGAAGGACATAGAAAAGTATAAACAAAAAGTGAAGGAGCAGCTCGTGGACTGGGTTGATCTTGCTCAGTCTGATTCGATAGAGAGTGGAGATAGGGTAGTTGTTGATCTGCGCGGCAAAGTTGGCGATGAGGCATTTAGGGGTGGTCAACTTGATAACTTCGAATGTCAGGTCGGTGACGGCAAAGTAATTGCTCCTTTAAGTGACGGACTGATTGGCATGAAGGTTGGTGAAGAACGCCTCATTCCAGTTCTGTTTCCGGAGGATTATCACGATATTGCAGTTGCCGGTAAAAATGCTGTTTTCCATACTTTGGTAAAGAGTGGGAAGAGGTCGCAGAAAGTGTCAGATCCGGAAGCTGCACTACTCAAGCGGTTGTCCTGCAAAACAGATGACGAGACTAATGAAAAAGTAAAAAGCCTCCTCAACTTGGAATGCTCAAAAAGGATTAATGAACTTCTCAGGAGGCAGATAGAAGCACAGTTGGAAAAATATGATTTTCAAGTTCCAGAATCACTTTTGGAAAGACAAGAACGCTATGTTAAGGTTGATCTTCCAAGCATTTCTGCAGATGATCTTAAAAAAGAGGCTATGCGAAGAACCAGACTTTCGCTTATTCTGGCTGAGTTCGCAGCAGAGAGAAATATATCGATTGATAAGACCGATGTTGCTCGTCATCTGCTAAATGTTTCCATGGCTGCTGGTCTAGATTCAAGCTATTTAGCAGAGATATATAGAAACAATAAGGACTTTGCAGGTTCGGTAACCCTTAAATTAATGGAAAGTAAGATATTTGCTGCATTACTGGAAACCGTGCAGAAGGAAGCTGAAGCTTCGAGTGTTGATGAAATACTCGGTTGTACAGAAGAAAAAGTTGGGACACAGGTATAGACACAAATGGAAATGGATACTCTTGTCAGAGAAAAAATGAATCTTGTTCCGATGGTAGTTGATCAAACACCTCGGGGCGAGAGAGCGTACGACATATTTTCAAGACTCTTGAAAGAACGTGTTGTTTTCCTCACAGGACCGATAGAGGATGGAATGGCTAGTCTCATAGTCGCACAGCTCCTTTTTCTCGAAGCAGAGAACCCTGATAAGGATATTTTTATGTATATTAACTCTCCAGGTGGTGTCGTGACTGCTGGCCTTTCGATATATGATACAATGCAGTACATAAAGCCATCTGTCTCAACCGTTTGCGTCGGTCAAGCCGCTTCTGCTGCCTCTTTGATACTCGCTTCTGGCGCAGAGGGAAAACGTTTTGCTCTTCCGCATTCGCGTGTAATGGTACATCAGCCCTCTGGTGGGGTACGAGGCCAGGCAACCGATATGGAGATTCACGTAAAAGAGATATTACAGCTCAAGAGAATGATTAATGAGATCTACCAAAAACATACAGGTGAAACAATAAAGAAAATAGAAACGTTGCTCGAGAGAGATACCTTTTTGAGCCCGGAAGAAGCGAAAAAGGTTGGCATAATTGATGACATAATCACACAGAGGAAAGAGAATAGTGGTAAACAAGAGTGATCTGGTTCCGAAGTGCTCTTTTTGTGGTGAGACGGAAGACAAAGTACGGAAACTTGTTGCGGGTATGTCCGCATTTATCTGTGACAGATGCATAGCGTTATGCTCTAACGTACTCAGTGAAGAAATTACTCTTGAAGCAGTTTCTGCAGAAAGATTCACTCCGAAGGACATAAAGAAATACTTTGATTCATTCATTACAGCTCAAGAGGACGCCAAGAAAATACTTTCTGTTGCGGTCTATAACCATTACAAATGCTTTGTGGGTAATAGGCTTAATTCGAAGGATGTTGAAATCACAAAATCTAATATTCTTATCATCGGGCCTACTGGCTGCGGAAAAACACTTTTTGCAAAAACATTGGCACGCTTTTTGAATGTACCGTTCGCAATTTGTGATGCTACAAGTATTACTGAGGCTGGCTATGTAGGAGACGATGTAGAAAACATCTTGAGGATGCTCCTACAATCTGCTGACTACAACGTTGAAGCAGCACAAAAAGGAATAGTGTACATCGACGAGATTGATAAGATTTCCAGAAAGTCGGACAGTCCATCCATAACAAGAGACGTCTCTGGAGAAGGGGTTCAACAAGCCTTGCTCAAAATTATGGAAGGGACAATTGCATCTGTTCCTCCTCAGGGAGGGCGCAAGCATCCAAACCAGGAAACCATACAAATCGATACGACTAACATATTATTCATCTGTGGTGGTGCTTTCGTCGGGTTAGACAATATAATCGCAAACCGTCAAAGCATTAATACGATGGGATTTAAATCTGAACTTCAAAGTAAAGAGGTTTCTCCAACAATACTGAAGAAAGTCGAACCTGAGGATCTGGTTAAATTTGGTATGATTCCTGAATTTGTTGGACGGTTGCCCGTAATAGGAGTGCTTGATGAACTAACGGAAGACAATTTGGTCGAAATACTGTCGGTACCAAAAAATGCACTCGTAAAACAGTATGTATGCTTATTTGGAATGGATAATATACAACTCTCCTTTAGTGATGAAGCACTCAAGACAGTGGCTCGTGCAGCAATCAAAAGAAAGGTCGGTGCTAGAGGGCTAAGGGCAATTATGGAATCTGTACTACGTAATTACATGTTTGAACTCCCGAGTAACAAAGATGTTAAGACACTCATTATCACAGAGGATATAGTACGTGCAGAGATGGCGAACACTTAGTGCTGTTCCAGCCACTTAGACGCCATATGATCAATTGTAGAAATCTTTTTACGCTGGTAGACCATTTGTCTTTCAGGAAAATTTTTCGACAGTATAAAAGAAGTTAAGTAACGGTTTACAAGCCGGCAGTGTATCTTAGGTTTTGTTTCCTTTATTTTAATTCCAAAATTAGAAAGGTTACCTTCCAGCATACGTTAATTTAAGGGTTGTGATAGATAAAAAAAAAGCCCTAGGCCCGATAAGGCAGGGGTAATACTATGGGAACATAGTTGTATTGTGTAAGTTCGTATACTTTAAGGAAATTTCTCTCATAAACAACGCCTAGCACAGGCTGCTGTCCAAACAGATAAGTCTTCAACTTAAATATCCTTAAAGTTGCTAGTATCACAAAGCTACCACTAACCATATTACAGTACTAAGAAGTACCTGAGAAATGGTACTTTCTTCACATATTTTCAAAATTTACTGCTGCAGAACTACCCCAAATTTAAATTCATCAAATGAAGTGCACACTTCTCCCAATACATAACGACCATATGTGCAAAATTTTTCTATTCAAAGAAGTACCCAGGTACATCAAGACATAGGCAACCTACTATAGCAAGATAGTATTAAATACGGATTTCTCAACTTTTGCTTCCACTGGTTCAGCATTTAAGTTAAGTAATATGGGATTTGTTAATAGTAAAAGAGTGTATGGTTAATAAATATACTTTCAAAGTGTTCTGTAATACTAGAAAAGAGTCAACTTTATTGTTCTACCGGATATCTTTTAGAACTCCATAAAACCATACCCTACAAATGGATTGCTAACCGGAGATTCAGACAATGACCGACGAATTCTTTCTACGGAAAATAATTGAGACAAATAGAAACAATGCAGAGAGAGCATTATGGCGGGCTGTAATACTTCAGGCCTTCATGGATTCCCTAACAGAAAGCAAGCGCACTGAGGATCGCCTAGCAAGAATTTCAGCACGCGGATGGCTTTTAGGAATGTGCCATGACTTTAGGATAGTGTGCGCACTCGCAGGATATGACCCATATTACGTAAGGAGAAGAGCTCAAAAATTTATGAATGAGAAAAAACAACTGAATCAGCTCCTCAGGAAAATAAAGGACTCATGAAAAGTTCCTGGACAGGACATCAAAATTACATAATTCATTTAAAGTTTCACTTATTGAGAGTAACAACCCAATACGATTCTTCTTAAGTTCAGGATCTTCAACATTAACAAGCACACTATCCATAAAAACCGTGATTGGCTTTAAAAGATCAGCACACCGTGAAAATGCCATTTCAAAATTCCGCTCCTTTATGGCATTACAAAAAAGTGATTGAAAACCCTCAAACTCTTGTACCAGACTCACCTCTTCTGGTAGAACGAGTACTTTTTTACTAAACTTTGCTTTAGCAGAACCAGAAAAGCCCTTAAGGATACCCATCATCCTCTTATGAAGCCGCATGAATTCAGCACCCTCGGCTTGCTTGAGCCATTCAGAAATAGCAATACACTTCTCCGTTAGCACCAGAGGACGCGTAACTCCGCTACTAACCGAAGCAAAAACTGCTTGGCTCACACCACTTTTAAATAGCAGCGCCTTTAGACGCTCGGAAAAGAAACTTAATGTGAAATTCACAACATCATCTTTCCGTTGCTTCTCTTCATCAGAGCTAGCACCAATCTTTTTGATAAGAGAAAAAAATAAAGACGAGGGATACAAATCAATCGCTTTCATTAAGAAGACCTGGAGTGGAACATCCAGTTTATTTTCTATGATGATACGCAACACACCAATAGCTGCGCGCCTTATACCAAGCGGATCACGAGTGGAAGTAACTTTCTCTTTTACGCTGATCAAGCCAACTAAAGTATCTATTTTATCAGCTAGTGCAAGCGTCACTGTGACGGGAGCAGTCGGGCAAATATCTGCCGCATCAACAGGCAAATAATGATCCCTAACTGCATCAATAATTTCAACATCTGTCTCACCACACAGGCTTAAGCAGTGAGAGCCCATAAAACCAGCCAGCTTGGGAAAATCACGGACAAACGTTGTCAATAAATCCAGCTTAGCAAGTTTAGCAGCTTCTTCCACTTTTATAATGGAAGCGTTTGGCACCCAAAACGCAATAAACTTTGCCAATGCCCTAACACGCTGTACTTTCTCACTAAAGCTACCCAATTTCTTGTGAAAAATCAGCTGTTTTAGTTTTGGACTTAGTTCGCGCAAGGGATTTTTAGAATCAATCAGAACCATTGACGCTGCATCAGCTAATCTTGCTGTAATCACGCGCTCATATCCCCTAATTGGTGCATCGCCAGCAATCGAACTAACAAACACAAATTTATTCAGGAGCTTACCATTCTTTGACACCGGAAAAACTTTCTGGTGAGAAACAATAACTGTTTCTATTATGCGTTCATGGAGCTCCAGAAATGACTGCGGGAACGATCCCAGGAGCACATTAGGCGATTCGGTAATTCCAACAACCTCATTCAATAACTCCTCCGTCACGCAAACAGAAAATCCATGCTCAGCCTCTAGCTGAGATATTTGCTCTTTTATAAGGTTCTCCCTTTCAATCTGGGACAGAATAACACCCCCTTTCATCAAAATGGATTGATATTCCTCAGCAGATGTGATTTTGATTTTTTGCAAGGCAGGATCAACATAAGGACCCACTGTTATCGCTCCCGCAGTATAATGATGGAACTGCACGGGAATGATGGATTTTCCAAGCATACAAACAATGCTTTTTATGGGCCTGATCCAGTTCAGAGAATAATTCCCCCATCGCATTGACCTAGGCCATGAAAAACTCCTGAGTATAGCCTCGGTCCGTTGTCTCATAATGTCATCTATGTGGAGCACTTTTCCTGCAACTGGAGCAAAATAATATTCTTTATTTCCAATACTCTTGAGATATAAATCCGCAGTACTAGCACCCATTGAAGTGGCGAACCTCTCCACAACAGAAAGATCTGAACCAACACTTGGACCCTTTTTATCAACTTTTTGATTTACGAGATCGCTTTTTACATCATCTATGAGTACTGCTATCCTCCTGCAACTAGTAAAGACTTCTATCTTTCCAACACTTAGGTCCTTAGTGGCAGATGAAAAAAGGTCAAAAAAACTTTTCTGCGCATAACTTTGCAGAGCGACAGGCATTTCTTCAGACAAAATTTCTAGAAGAAACTTATGCATAAGACCCCTCCTGCTCTATAAAAAGCTCACAACATTGCTTCACCAAGCCCCTGATGTCCAAGATGTACTTAGCTCGTTCACTGACGCTTATGAAACCCCTAGAATCGATAAGATTCAATATATGGCTTGTCTTAATGCAATGGTCATATGCAGCAAGTGGCAATTTTCTCTCTATAAAAATTTTTGCTTGGGCAACATTATCGTTGAATTGACTCAATAGGAGCTCATAGTCATAGGATTCTAGGGATGCAATAGAAAATTGACGCTCATTCTCGCCATAGACTTGCATATACTTTACAGTATCTTTGGAATAAAATAGGCTTCCTACGTTGTCAACATCTTGCATATACATTGCAATCCTCTCCAAACCGTAGGCCAGTTCTCCAGGGATACTACTCAGTGCAATCCCACCGACTTGCTGCATGTATGTAAACTGCGAAATTTCCATTCCATCACACCAGACTTCCCAACCCATACCCCATGCACCTACACTTGGATTTTCCCAATCATCTTCAACGAAACGTATGTCATGATTACGTATGTCGATTCCGACGTGTTTTAGGCTATCTAGATAAAGGTCCTGTAAATTATCTGGGGAAGGTTTTATAAGCACCTGGTACTGGTGGTGTTGATATAATCTATTCGGGTTCTTTCCATATCTCCCATCGGCCGGACGTATTACGGGTTGAACATAAGCAATTTTTACATCCTTAGCTGAAATAGAAGAAAAGATTGTTGCAGGATGCAGAGTCGCAGCACCCAGCTCACTCGTATAGGGAAGCAAGACAGAACAACCATATCCGCTCCAGTACTCTTCCAATTTTTTTATAAGACTGCAGAAACTACTTATGGACATCACAAGCCCAAGTACCAAGAGATCAGTATAAACCAAAGGTAAGGAGACATTCAATTATCTTACTTTTGGAAATCGACAGTGGATGATCTTCATCTAAGCGCTTTAAATGCCTTCACTATACGCATACAAGCTTGCTCTAGCAGATCCATTGACAAAGCATAAGAAATCCTAAAATACCCTGGTACTCCAAACTCTTCCCCAGGCACAACCGCAACAGCGTGCTCCTCAAGAAGATAGTCTGCAACATCGGAATCCGTTTTCACTTCGAAGCCACTGGGACTTTTCTTCCCGAAGAAGGCAGAACAAGAGAGAAAGAGGTAAAACCCACCATCTGGCTTATAACAACACAACTCAGGCAACATAGAAAGCACTTCGACAGCCTTGTTTCTCTTCCTTGCAAAGACAGCAAGCCTTTCAGAAAGAACATCTGCTCCTGAACGCAGGGCCCCTAAAGCAGCAGCCTGAGCTATTGTACATACACCAAACGTACTGTGCTCCTGTAATCTACACACCAGAGAAATGACTGCTTTATTTGGAATAGCTGCATAACCTACTCGCCAACCGGTCATAGCATAACACTTAGAAACACCGTTTACTAAAATTATGCGCTCCCCCAATTCTGGTGCAACATTCGCGATATTGAGAAAGCTAGACTCCGCATAAGTGATATGCTCGTATATGTCATCGGATATGATATGGACCTGCGGATGCGCTCTCAAGGCACTAGCCAAATCCCTGAGTTCACTTTCTTCATAACACACTCCGGATGGATTATTAGGAGAGTTAATCAGTATTGCTTTGGTTTTTGTGTTAAGTGCCTCCCGTATTGCCGTAATATCTATCCTAAACTTTTTTGTACTTGGCACGACAACAGGCTTACCTGAAAAGATACGCACTATTTCACAATAAGAGACCCAATAAGGAGCAATAAGCACTACCTCATCCTCTGGATTAAGAATCGCACCAAGAACGTTATACAACACTTGCTTTGCTCCATTACCCACAACAATCTCGTGCGGTGAATAATGCAATGCATTATCGCGGACAAACTTCGCAGCGATCTCCTCGCGAAGCACCATTGTTCCAGCAACAGGAGAGTAATTATCATCACAATCTTTTATGGCCTGTATGGCCATCTCCTGACCTAGGAAAGGTGTAGAAAAGTCAGGCTCCCCTATACACAAGGATATTACATCTTTTCCACGCGCCCTCAACTCACATACCCTACGTGTAGCTGCAGCCGTCGCAGAAGGTTTAATACTCTCAATCTTTTTTGACAACATAAATCAAAATTCAATCAAACAAGCCCGCTCCTTCCACAAAACACGGGCTCCTAAGTCCCTTGTCATGTTTGACAGCACACGAAGTAAGCAACAATAACAAGCATATGGATAAGACTCGCATTATACAGCATCCCAAAAACAGCTCAATTCTAAGTCAGCAGAACTGATCTTTCAATAATGTAAATGAAAAATATGCTTTGGCTCTTTCAGGTAACATTGATCGAAATTCTAGTCCATGTAACTATTTTGTGATATCCTTTCAGGCCGTTCGGACGTGTGAAAGATACAATATGATTAATAAAGTTATTTTGGTCGGCAACCTTGGTAAAGATCCAGAGGTACGTACCATGTCGAATGCAAAGCAGGTGGCCACTTTTTCATTAGCAACAACGGAAAATTGGAACGACAAAAATACGGGAGAGCGTGTTTCAAAAACTGAGTGGCATCAAGTGGTTGTATTCAACGAGCCTTTAATCAAGGTGATAAGTAACTACGTAAATAAAGGCACTCGGTTGTATATCGAAGGTTCACTCCAAACAAGAAAATGGACTGATAACAATGGCATTGAGAGATACACAACCGAAGTGGTGCTAAACCCATTCAATTCAGTTTTAAAGATACTCAGCCCGCAGGGGAGCAGTGAAACCCATTATTCCGGAGCTCCGTCCAACAACACAAGAGCTGATTTAGGAACACCAACGAATCATGTTAATGACACCTTAGATGACGACGATATACCTTTTTGATTGAGAGCCATTTTCATGAGGTGCTCCCTTTTTCGGCTTAAGATTCGGTTGCTAGAACTTTGCGCACGGGCTCATGTGTTGCCCATCCGAAGTGTGAAACAGCGAAAACTGTTTTAACGCGCATCCCTGTCCGACATGCATCAGTTGTACCCTTCCATTTTTTCAATTAGTCTTGCCTTAATCCTTGCGAGTACAACAATGTTTTTTATTCTCTTTCTTAGAAAGTCTCTACTTTTTTCGAAGCCATCTGAATAATCGTCAGCAAACTTAGCCATAAAAAGGGAATTTAAGGCCATTAGTGTCGCTCTTTTACTGTAAAAAGAGAAACCTGTGGCAATATCACCAATAGCATGCCACAGAGAATCAGATAAAGAAAACGAGCATCGCAGTGACCCGATAGAGTTTCCAGGTTTGAGCACGAAACAAAACTTTGCTTTGATGAACTGTCTGTAGTGTTTAAATTCCGAGTACACGAGCGCCCTATTCCACAGAACAGATTCTATCTTTTGCGAAACCCCTCCAACTGTGTAGTCCGAACAAAGCAACGCCTTTTCCGTGACATAATCTTCAAAACACTCGAGGAACGTTAAAATATTCTCGTTGTAGCGATACAGGAAATCCTCAGTTTGCGTCTCCTTTGCTGCAAACAACAACGCTGAATAATTCAACCCCATGAAATGGACAACTTCAACAAATTTAGTTGCCAACTTTACAAAGCTATCATCTTTCACGAGTAGCAGAAGAACTTACTTATCACATTTAGCCTCTTTATAGTCTCTCATAAAAATCTCCAGACCCCTATCAGTGAGTGGATGCTCAAACATTTGTTTCAGGATTTTCACCGGCACGGTTACCACGTGCGCCCCAAGTTTCAAAGACGTGAGTACATGTTCTACACTTCTGATAGAGGCAGCAAGTATCTTCGTTTCATACCTATCCTCATACAGCTGGGCAATTTCATCTATCAGTAGTACACCCTGATGACCAATATCATCAAGGCGTCCAATAAAAGGTGAAACAAAATCAGCACCTACGCTAGCAGCAAGGACCGCCTGAGCAGCAGAAAAACAAAGGGTAATATTTACTATACACCCGTGTGCCTTTAGTTTGGAAGCAGCTCTTATACCATCCTCAGTACATGGAAGTTTGACAACAACATTTTTTGCAATACCAGACAAGTGTAAACCTTCATCTACCATTTCAGACGAGGTGAGAGACACAACTTCAGCACTCACAGGACCACTTACAATACTACAAATTTCGCTAATTACATCCTCATGTCCGCGCCCCGACTTACTAATAAGGGTTGGATTAGTCGTCACACCACTCACCAGACCCAGCTCCACAGCTGACCTTATCTCTTCTAAATTTGCTGAATCAATAAAGAACATACATCAGGCCTCCATTTGCTTAATTACACGAGCAACTACTTCAGCATCGTGGTAACGTTTTAAAAATTCTTCGTCCACCAGCTCGATATCCAGTATAGTCTCGGCTGTTAGCACATATGTTTTATCTTGGATCCTTAGAACTGCACCCTCTACAAAAAATTTCTTCTTTATCCCATCAGCAAGAACCAGAAAGATAAGTCCATTTTTCAATGCAAAAACAGACGGTTCGTGTCCTGCAAGAACAACGAATCTCCCACTATCTGTATCACCCCCTAAACTCACGACGTGTAACTTTCTGCACTCAAGAGGAGTAAAAATACCAAGCTCAAAAGTGGACATCTATTTCTCCCTTAGACTAATGGCCTTTTCTCTCGCCTCGTTCATGTTACCAACCATATAAAAAGCAGCTTCAGGCATATCATCACATTTGCCCTCAACTAACTCCTTGAAACCGGCGATTGTATCTTTAAGGCTCACGAATTTGCCTGGCTGACCTGTAAAGACCTCTGCTACATGAAACGGCTGAGATAAAAATTTCTCAATTTTTCTTGCCCTATAAACCGTAAGCTTATCTTCCTCAGAAAGCTCTTCCATGCCCAAAATCGCAATGATATCTTGAAGGGATTTATAACTTTGAAGAATTCCCTTCACCTTTTGTGCAACTTCGTAATGTTCTTGACCTAACACTTCCGGAGAAAGAATCTGTGCACTAGAAGCAAGCGCATCAACTGCAGGATATATACCGGCTTCAGCAACTTGTCTTGACAGAACAGTTGTAGAATCTAGGTGAGCAAAAGAGGTAGCCGGAGCCGGGTCGGTAATGTCATCAGCAGGAACATATATTGCCTGAACAGAAGTAATAGAACCGTTTTTAGTGGAGGTAATACGCTCCTGAAGCCTTCCCATATCCGTTGCAAGGGTTGGCTGATAGCCTACCGCCGACGGGATTCTTCCCAACAAAGTAGAAAGTTCTGCGCCCGCTTGAGTGAATCTAAAGATATTATCCACAAAGAAAAGCACATCCTGCCCCTCTTTGTCACGAAAATATTCAGCCATGGTAAGAGCACTCATAGCAACCTTCGCACGTGCACCAGGAGGCTCGTTCATCTGACCATAAACCAGGACAACCTTAGATTTCTCAGGATGTTCCTTGTCGATCACCCCAGACTCAACCATTTCGCTGTAAAGATCATTCCCCTCTCTGGTTCGCTCACCAACACCTGCAAAGACTGAGAAACCTCCATAGGCCTTAGCGATATTGTTGATAAGTTCCATAATAAGGACAGTCTTTCCAACTCCTGCACCACCAAAGAGACCAACCTTACCTCCCTTGGAATAGGGTGCAAGTAGGTCGATTACTTTGATCCCCGTCTCCAAAATTTCAGAGGAGGTACTCTGCATATCAAACCTAGGAGGCTCTGCATATATCGAAGAAACTTTATTAGGTTCTGGTACAGGGCCACCACCATCTATGATTTCCCCAACTACATTAAAGATTCGCCCAAGAGTCTGTCTACCGACTGGCACACAGATCGGTTTCCCAGTATCTTTAACGACTTTATCTCTTGTCAAACCATCCGTCGAATCCATTGCTACAGCGCGGACTATTCCATCTCCCAATTGCTGTGCAACTTCTAAGTATAGGATCTTTCCATTATTGTCACAGGTAAGAGCATTCTCTATTTTTGGCAATGTGCCGTCTTCGAACTTTACATCAACTGTCGGACCAACGACTCGAACTATTTTTCCTATACTTACTGGCATCAAAAGACTTACTCAGAGATCACTCAGGATCACATTGTAAAGTATACACAAACTTTTTCAAATCCCTGTGACACACAGCAACTTTGCACAAAATCCAACAGACCAGACAAAAACAGTCATTCGAAAAGCACAAGCTCCTCTACTTCTTAAATGTTTGACAACGCACACGAATCACACCTGCACCACCATTCTGTTGCACCTTATCAGGACTACCAGGCTTACCCTGAACACAGTATTCGGCTGGACAACCACCTCTGCCATATTTCGCACTTTTCTTACATCCAACCCACTGTTTATCAGGGTGCAAGCCCGCTTGTGCTAACGCATTTTTCTGTTCTTCATTTTCGTGCTCGAGCACTGTACATACGGCTTCTTCTGGTGCGGTGTAAGATGGTTGACGCGTTTTTAGATCATAATACGGAACAGACGAAAGACACTGAGAAAGCGCCATTTTTCCGGCAATAGACGGCTTATATATTTTATTTACAAACCTGTCTTCAAATTCACTACCAAACCGATTAAATGCATCTTTCTCAGGTGCATCAGTCTGCCGCGCCTTACCACCACGTGCAGCTATCAAAATGCTGCAGTGCTCTTTTAGATACTTCTGACTGTAATGATCTGCTTTCAAACACCCAGAATCACTATCGACAGAAGAACCTGAATCACATTTTTCGTCCTTATCACCGTCTACACGCTCGTTATAGTGCTTTTCAAAACTATCCTTATCACATACGTAAAGGATCGAATCTCCACCATCATTCTCATCAGCTTTTTCACCACCTCCAAGACCGACTATTGGCAGCAAAACCTTATCCGAAGTCAAGATATTCATAAAATCCTTTGTGATCATCCTAACAGCTACATACTCACCGGAATTGCCACCACTACTACTAGTCCCAACAGAGCCACCCCCAAGCGCTTCTATTTCGACCATATCACACCCTGCATAAGCACTATTTCTACCTTCCCCGAATGGATCAACGTCGACACTGTTAAGTCCTTTTTCTCGATCATTCGGTGCTTTGACTTCTTGCCCACCTCCTTTCTCAGGGGAATCAATGATGGCCCTATAGTCGTGGCAGAGACCATCTTCCTTTTCGAAAAAGCACAGACCCTTATGTAGTGGAGTAGCAGGAACATAACATGGACCACCTCCACACTGGTTTAACGAGTACTTGTTTTTGTCATAATCGTTAGGCAAAAAAAACGCCACCCCTTTGAAATTAGAAAACCGGGTAGTGGCATACTGTACACCTTGGGAAAGATGTTCTAGGGAATAAAAAGGTCTATTACAACCGCCCTTTTTATCTAGATCCCCCTCAAGACAAAATACTACCTGTTCTTCATACCTATAAGTAATGACCCTAGCTTTAGATTCCGCTTTATAAAAACCCGTCTGTCTATTAAATGTTAGATTGTCCAGCACTGATTGCTCCGTGTGTGGGATATCTAACGCATGCTCCTCAGATGGCACACTTTCACCATCCTTTATTTTATAAGGAACAAACTTCTTGATATTTTCTCTGAACAATCTTACTCTATCGTTGACAACAGTCATATACTCTTGAGGCAGGGAAAGTACATCCTTTGGACAGAGCAGATTTCCTTCCAGATCATTAACGTAACGCAGCTTTACTTGATAGCCGGATGGACATACCTCAACTCCTTCATTTTGGCAACGCAGATCACCCTCACCACCTATAGAGAACTTTCCATCACCACAAATCGAAGATGTTTTCTCGTTATCAGAACCTTCAGATTTGTTCTCTATGCAAATATACCCACCAACGAAAAATCCTTTCTGGCAAAGCGGACCAGCACATTTGTCTCGCTCCTCTTTTTTTATAATGAGAGGTCTAAAGTACGGAATTGTTTTGTTATCAATACACAGACCAGAACCACTTTCACAAATCCTTAAACCCGAATAATTCGTAGAACCATATCTATTAAAACAATGTTCTAGCTGAGCCTCAGTTTCTCTGCCAAAAACTTGAACCACTTTTGCACATATCTTACCTCTTGTAAGCCTTCTTTCAACTACGATCGGACCTGCCTTACCACCTTCACTGTGGAGCACTTGCCTGTGGCTTTTGTAGTCCGTTGGGTCTGGATAGTCGACGTTATACGTACTCATGTCATTTGAAGTTGAGATCACTACACGCAGCTTAGGATGCATGTAGTCAGAAGACCGCACTGGAACAACAGTGACCCTGGGCAGATGACCAAGAGTCTCAAAAAATGTCGGCGGCATAGGAAGTGGAAGCAACATCACACACCCAAGTTCTATTCCGTTGATTGCCATTTTTTTATCACAGACCGTAACCTGCCTTGCACACAAACACTCCTTAGTGTAGTTTACGCTTTCTGAACTGCTCCAATTCGTGCAGACTTCAGTTGGTTTTTTAAAACAAGACTTATCGCACCAAGCAGCTTTCGCACGCACGTTTGTCGGAAAAATATACTTACAATCATCAGCGGTGAGAGTAACAAAGTCAGAGGTTATCGTTGAATAAACATTAATTGCAGACTCCACAAAGACCTCTGGATCGTATTCAGGTAACGAAACTGGCTGCTTAGACTTACAAAAAGCCTCCTTCGGGGAGCAAAGACATAGAAAAAACAAAAGCAAGAGAAATTTCTTCAGTTGCATTCGCGGCAAAATATCGGTAACCAAATAGCGGGATTATTGCCTGCTTCCCGCATGGCAGCCCTCATTTTCTCAATTCTTCCACAAGATGACAAAATTTTCATCTCCTCAAATAACAAAGAATCAAACTTAAGAATTACAGAGTTACCACCTTGATTAAGGAAGAAACATTTTCCGAAAAGAGATGCATCATCAAGTGTACGCATGACAGAAGCAGAGCTAGTAAAAAATTTATTATACTCTACTGGCAAAGTATCACTTAATGGCAAAAACATCCTCGTGGTGATGTACTTTGTCCCTACTTCACCCAACTTTTCGAGAAAAGCTGTGTTCTCAGATGAGAACAGAATCATACCACCGCATTCACTCACTTCACACAAAAACGACTCGCACTTTGACAACGAAGAAAAGAGCCTCTTAAAACGAGTCGGGCTCTGTATCACAATTATAAACGGCTTACCGGATTTCTTGCGCACTTCAATGTACCTTGCAATCACGTAAGACGTGACAGAGGAAATAACTTTTTCAGGCAAAGATAACTTATCTACTGAAAAACCAAGTTTGTCCTCAAGTAACCAGCCATTTTCGGCGTCACTGGTAAAAAGGTGTCCATAACTTTTTTGCAATATTGAAAGCTCCCCAAAAATAGGCTGAAGATGCACAGCACAGTCAGTCAGACTTCTTTTACCTAGCGGAATTTCAGATATCTTTTTCGCTACTCCTGCAATTTCCTCGCTTTTGACGTCTTTGGAACAGAATGACGACAGAATATCATATAAAACATCAACATCTGCTACGTCGAGCAAGTTGCACCTAAATGCCCCATCTGAAACCTCTATGTATGAACCTTCCAACGCATGTACAAATACTTCTGAAAGACTCTGATCATCCACTATTAAAAACTCAGCACCGAGCCTCACAACCGACTCTAATAAGAGAAAATTTTGCAGCTCGATCCTACTAGATTTCTCTTTACCAAAGATAATAGCGTGGCTCTTGCTTTTAGCGTCAGGAAAACTAAAGTAGTGCAACTCTCCTTCAAGGGAAACAAATTTGGTAAGACATTTATTCACATCAGCCAAAAGAGAACGAAAATGCGCATGCGTAAAGGCAAATGAACTGATTTCCTTCAGTAAGACTATCTCCCATTTTCTCATTCTAGAGAAATTTCCGGGCAAGTTACCCCAGAAAGTGTCTTCTAAAAGCAGGTCGTCACGTACAATCATGAAACCTCGATGTGAGAAAAGCTTTTCACAATTTGCAACAACAAGACCAAGCTCCTCTAAAGAATCTGCAAAAAGTGTCACCTTGAAGGAGCGCTTACAGAACTCTTCCTTCCTCTTCTCATTTATATGCTCCGCGATAATATCTTTAGAAGAAGCACTTTGATAAGCCGTATCATTCACAACCCCTGTTAGTTCAAGACTTTCCTCAAAGGTATCTCTAATATCCTCTTCCGTAGTCCTTGTTATGACTTCTGTGATTACCATCCTGTTTTGGGCGCCCAGAAACCTCGCTACAAACTGAACATCCTCAAGGTTCCTAAAACTCTTTACCGAAAAGCTCGTACCAAAAGTCCTTTTGTCTCCATGTATCTCAAAAGTATTAAAACCGAAAAACACCTTTCTATCAGAAAGTAGTTCTGTTGATATATCTCTAACACCACTCTCGAGACCGGTTTTTGAAATCCCAAGTAATGCGGAAAGAAAATTCATTACCTCTGCTTCACAGAGCAGCACGGGCTGGTATTCTGCCAATTCCGTACAAACCACTGCAACCGCATCTTCCAAACTTTTTACGATTACCTTGGAGGCAAACTCATCAAACCTCTTTAGCAGACTCCTAAGCAGAAAGTCGACCTGCCCGACTGCACACTCAAGAGCTGACTCCGATACAATCGATATGAATACCTCGTTTGAAAATCTATTCTCTTTTTCCACAAATTTATGGTAGGTATCAGATAGACCCGCTGCGAATCCGTCCATACTCACATTCTCAGCACGAACAGAACCAATAGGCGAGCGTACCACATTGATCCAGAGACCTAAACACCTGAATTCACCCGAGTAAAGGACCTTTTTGCACAAAGAACGCATCCTCTCCAAAGAAGATGTGGTGAACCTAAAGTCCGATAGCTTCACCACCCTTACCAGAGTACCATTCGCATTCAAAACGCTGCTCGAGTCGTAAAAACAAGAGGCCTGAACATTCCGCGAGACTTCCTTCGTATACAAATCACTTACCATGACCCATCAAACCGATGAGTGAAACAAACACACCTTGAAAAGGATTAAGGAAGAACTCACAATGTAAACCATACACTTTCACAGACATTAGGTACTTTTTCCTCCGCCTGCAACTTGACCCCCTGTACATTTGTAGTCAGTTCCTAAAATCCAACCCATAATCGTCTGTGCACCAAAGACGAACATTATTCCTGCTGCAACGATAAACAACATACCTATGGATACCTTCCCTACAAAGAAGCTATACCCAGTGATAATAATCACAAGTGTCGCTATGGCTTGCGATATCGGACCAGAAAGTTGGGTCACTATGTTACAAATCACACGTGACACTATACTATCGTCCTTAGTTTGCTCAGCGGCAGCCACTGGGCTTACCAGCGTAAACAT
Organism: Neorickettsia sennetsu str. Miyayama; assembly: GCF_000013165.1. NCBI lineage: Bacteria > Pseudomonadati > Pseudomonadota > Alphaproteobacteria > Rickettsiales > Anaplasmataceae > Ehrlichia > Ehrlichia sennetsu. Next base: position 685,755 of record NC_007798.1, read on the forward strand.
ACAACACAACATGAAGCACCAAAGAAACGTCCTCTTCATTCTAAAAACCTTTAAAATCACCATTCATGGGCATTGTATGTTAGTAATGCTAAAAAATCTATGATCATGAAATAAGCAAAATGCTTAAAATAGTCACAAGCCTACCTTATACAGAGCACTCCAGAATGCTGCAGGTCCTTCAAAACGGTTGTCGAGACAAGATAATTAATAAATTCTTCAGTCCCTAGAATGGTGGAAAACCAGTTATGAAAACCCGAGAAATACAGCAGGCATTTTATTTGCCACTCGTTCCTTGGACAACCTTCGCGCCTTTGCATTCATAAGCCTTACCATCACCAAGTATCCAACCCATAATCGTCTGTGCACCAAAGACGAACATTATTCCTGCTGCAACGATAAACAACATACCTATGGATACCTTCCCTACAAAGAAGCTATACCCAGTGATAATAATCACAAGTGTCGCTATGGCTTGCGATATCGGACCAGAAAGTTGGGTCACTATGTTGCAAATCACGCCTGACACCACATCACCTGTACCACTCGCAGCTTGTGCTCCCGCCGGCTGTACAGACAAGAGCATGCAACATAGCATTAAATAGAATACTACTATTTTATTCATTCCCTATTTCCTCCTAAGCAAGTATCTCAGGAGACTCTATAGCAAAATTGTTAAATCATTACTCATTCATTGGGATAAAAAAGAAATCTCTTACCACTTAACTGCAGATCCAAAGGAAAGATCATTCGAAAAAGAAATACTTGAGAAAAGCAAAGAGCACATAACTAATCCCTCAGGGAGGGCGATCATGGTTTTACTTTTAACGCCTCCATAAACGCACTCTGCGGAATGTTTACCTTTCCTATGCTATGCATTCTCTTTTTACCTTTCTTTTGCTTTTCAAGGAGCTTCATCCGTCTTGTTCTGTCACCGCCATATAATTTTGCAGTAACGTCCTTCCTATATGGATTGACCGTTTCCCTTGCGATGACCTTCCCTCCTATTGCAGCTTGTATTGCGATTTTATACTGCTGTCTAGGAATCAATTCTTTCAGGCGCTCACATATTTCTCTTCCGCGCTTTTCCGCATTTGGACGATATATCATAACTGAGAGGGCGTCTACCTCTTCACCGTTAATGACGATGGAAAGCTTCACAAGCTCGCTCGAACGATAACCATGAATCTCCCAATCCAGACTAGCATAACCCTTCGACACAGACTTCAATTTATCGTAAAAGTCAAAAACTATTTCAGAGAGCGGTAAGCCATATGTAAGAATCGCTTTGTTATCTACATAAACCAGATCAATTTGTTCACCTCGTTTCTCATTACACAAGTTTATAACTTCCCCTATGTAATCCCCGGGTAACATTACAGAGGCTTTTATCCAAGGCTCCTCTATATGATCTATTTTGCTTGGGTCAGGCATCTCCGTTGGATTGTACAACTCTAAAACGGAACTATCTTTCATGTGAATCCTATACACGACACTTGGCGCCGTGAGAACAAGAGCCAGATCGAACTCTTCATCTAGTCTTTGTGTAATTACCTCCAAGTGCAACATACCAAGGAAGCCACATCTGAAACCATGCCCCAAAGCCGATGAAGACTCTGATTCAAATGTAAAACTTGAATCATTTAGATGAAGCTTTTCCAAGCTCTGACGCAGCTTTTCGAACTCATCTGAACTGACTGGAAAAAGGCTACAAAAAACAACCGGCCGAAGCTGCTTGAATCCAGGCAAATGTTCCGTACATGGGTTTTTCGCATCTGTTATCGTATCACCAACATTACAGTCCCTCGCATTCTTTATCGACGCAGTTAAAAATCCTATTTCACCTGCCCTGAGCTCAGTTACATTTCTTTTCTCTGGAGTAAAAATTCCGACCTTTTCGACACAGTATTTGTTTCCATTTGACATCATTTCAATTGTCATACCGCTTTTTATTGAGCCATTTTTTACACGGACGAGTATCACAACACCAAGGTAAATATCGTACCAGCTATCAATCAGTAGGGCTTGAAGCCGTTCACTTACATCACCTTCTGGTGGTGGTATGTATTTCACAATGCTCTCAAGCAAATCAGCGATTCCTGTGCCTAATTTAGCAGAGACCTCAACAGCATTTTCTGTGCTTATACCAATCACATCTCTTATTTGCGCTCTTACCCTTTCTGGTTCGGCCGAATCTAAATCAATTTTGTTAATCACTGGTATAATAGCATGATCATTGTCTATTGCTTTATAAACATTTGCGAGCGTTTGAGCTTCTAAACCTTGAGTTGCATCCACAATGAGCAAAGAACCCTCACATGCTGCAAGAGATCTACTCACTTCATATGAAAAGTCCACGTGGCCTGGTGTATCAATCAAGTTGAGCACATAATCTTCATTATCCTTAGCGGTGTACTTGAGCATTACCGTCTGAGACTTGATTGTGATACCTCGCTCTCGCTCTATTTTCATTGAGTCAAGCAGTTGCTCCTTCATTTTTCTGGGATCTACGGCTTTGCACTCCTCCATTAATCTATCGGCAAGTGTTGACTTACCATGGTCTATGTGAGCAATGATTGCAAAGTTCCTAATGTTTTTCATGAAATCTTTCTCAGTACGGATATTCAGGGCAACTGGTCAGAAGAGACAAGATACACTGCACCTTACATACATCCATAAGTTGCACACATTCGAAATAGTCAGGCTTCTAAAAGCGCCACAGCAACCCTAAATCACCAGGAGTATAACATTAGAGTAGCTAAAAGTACTCACCTAACGGAGCTTTATCTTGTAGCTACACTTTTTATCATGGCGATGGCGTTATTTAAGCCATATAGCGCAAAAAATGATCCTATTCTTGGTCCCTCGTTCTGACCAAGCAATATCTGATACAGCACCTGAAACCATCCTTTTATGTCTGAAGAATACCCTTCTTCCTTGCCAACAAGGTATACAACACGTTGTATGTCATCCGCTGTAGCATCGGAAGGAATTTTACTTAGTTCCCGAGATAGGGCAAGCAATGCCTTTGCCTCACTGTCAGTTGCTACTCTGTAAATCTTATTTGAACCTACGAAGTCTCTATAATATGCAATTGCATGATCGACCAACCTTCCCAGTAAAGAATCATTTTCAGGCGTCGCAGCTGGACTGTAACGTTGTATAAAACCCCAAAGTACACTGGAATTCTCAGGATTACATGCAGAAGCAAGATTCAAAAGCAACGAATAGCTAATTCCCTTTGTTATGTTTCGGTCCTTTGCATCAATGAAGCTAAGAGGATTTGTCAGATCACCCTCCTCGAAAGACTCAGAAAAACGCAAGTAATCGTCAACACTTCGTGGAATAACATCGAAATACAGACGCTTCGCCCTCTTGGGATTCTGAAACATAAAAAACGCTAAACTCTCCCAAGGAGCGTATTTAAGCCATTCCTCTATCGTCAAACCATTACCTTTGGACTTCGAGATTTTTTTGCCTTCTTCATCGAGAAAGAGTTCATAAACAGAAAGTTCTGGGGGTTCAGCACCTAGTATGCGCGCAACTCTTGCGGACAAAACCGCAGAAGGAGTTAAGTCTTTTCCATGAAATTCAAAATCCACGCCAAGTGCTGCCCAACGCATCCCCCAGTCCACCTTCCACTGCAACTTGCAGTTACCTCCAGTTACAGGAGATTCAAACAATTTTCCGCACTCCGGATCTTTGTACACAATGCTATCTTCTTTAAGTTCGACAACTTCCGCTTGAAGCACTTTACCATCCCTGACCGGAAGAAATGGACTATATGTCTGTTGTCGTTCATCACCAAGTGTTGGCTTTATTAAGTTCAGAAGCTCTTGGTTATGCTTTAATGCAAGGAGTAATTGTTCATTGAACAGACCAGATTTATAGCACTCAGTGGAACTTTTAAACTCATATTCAAAACCGAAAAGATCCAAAAAGGACATCAGCCTTGCATTCATATGCGCACCATAACTCTCATGCGTACCAAAGGGATCTGGAATTGAAGTCAGTGCGTATCCAAGGTATTTCCTTACTTCGTCGGGGTTGGGGACATTGTCAGGCACCTTTCTTAGTCCATCCATATCATCAGAGAAACAGATAAGTTTCATTTTTACATCAGGAGAAAGATATTGCAGTGCTTTCATAACCATTATGGTTCGCACCACTTCTCCGAATGTTCCTATATGAGGTAAACCTGAAGGACCATATCCAGTTTCAAAAAGTATTATCTTGCCATCTTTTATCCTAGGTAGTAGTTTCTTTGCCTCTTCTATTGGCCAGGCAGTTTGTGTTTCCATTTCCAATTGGTAAGGAGCTTCCGGACTGAAGCATTAATGTTAGCACAAAAAACGGTAGCCGCATCTAGTGAGAACACTCTTCCAAATTAGTTGGAATTTTGTTTGAAGTAATATATTTAAGAAATAGTCAATAAAAATTAAGAAAAAGAAAAAATAATTTTTAAATTTATTTACTTTCATTGAACTCCGTGCTATAATCGACATGTTATTAATTATTTTCTTTATGAGACACGAAGCGAACAAGACCTGTATCACTTATCCTCATTACTGGTCTCAAATTTGTCCAATGGGTTTTTTAATGTCTATAAATATGTGTAATATGTTATCTCTTTGTAATGTTTGGTCTAACATGTCAGAGACGGATAATAGTATAAAACATAACTCCGTCAGGGACTTCATAAATAGCTTCACAGATCAACTTTACCAGGAGAAACTGATACCATGTTAAACGCAAATATTCGCACAATGTTGTCTCGGATACGCGAGGCAAGAAGAGCTATACTCACATCTACGGGACTCAGCCCATCTCAAAAAATAGAACAATTTAGAATAGCACTGTTCCAGCAACTTAGCGCTGCACCTGAAGCGGTGGCGGGACGAGTATCCCCAGCTGTAGAGACAGTGGATAAAGCAATCCAGAGTGCTGGACCATCCGGTGCATATTCCCTGGCATCTGCCTTTCTCACTAATGGCGAAATTAGCCGTAGAGCAGCACATACTGCATATACACATATAGATTACGCAGCAATGAAAATCCCGCTGTCCAAGGAAGCTGCATCAAGTAATCTGCCCAGCTGCATTATGAGAATGTACTGCACTTTCATAAAGGATGCCGTTGAAGGAGATCAACAGAATAGATCGAATCCCAGCACAACACTGACCTCCTCGGCACCTGAAAGTGCCCAAGGAAAATGCATCCAACAATAGCTTGTATGGGCCCAACTGCTGAGCTGCCACTTGTACTGTTACAGTGGAAGTGGCGGCCAGTACTGATGTTCAGCTAAATTGGTATTTGAATACATCTGAGTGCATAAAAATCTGGCAGAGCTGTCGTTTGCTTTGTCACAGAAAACCATAGCAGTTAGTACTACCATTTAGCTGCATTACCGCTCAGACACACCTTTGCCCACATACACTACAATACGGATCCCGCATGATAACTGCACTTCTGAAACGATTATTAAGAATGTCACAGAAAATAAGTTTACCTGCTTTTTCTGGGTTAATATGCAAAATTTCCTGAATTACTTTCATTGCCTGAATGCTTCCTATTGTATTGACTGCAGCACCAATCACTCCACCGTCCTCACATGAACCTTTAAAACAAGCTTCCGGCTCTCCTGGACAGAAACACCTGTAACAGGGTGAGTCCTCAGAGATAAAAGGTTTGAGCACAATAACATACCCGGAATAGCCTGTAACACCAGCAGAAATCAAAGCTTTTTTTTGAAAAAAGCACAACTCATTGAGATAGAACCTAGTCTTGAAATTGTCCGTACAATCAACAACTACTTCACATCCTTCAATCACTTCCGGGCAGTCCTGTATTCGCATTGGATAGCAGAAGATCTTACAATCCGGATTAAATGCATTAAGCCTCCTTTTAGCCGCATATACTTTAAGCTGCTGCACCGAAGAATTCTCGAAGAGAAACTGCCTATTCAGATCAGACTCAGAGACCCTATCGAAATCCACAATAACAATTTCACCCAACCCAGCAGCAGCAAAATTGTACAAGACTGAACATCCAAGGCCTCCTGACCCAATGACTGCAACTTTCGCGTCAAGAAGTGTATACTGACCCTCTTTCCCGAAAAGACCAAAGTGTCGTAAGTATCTACGATTCACGAAATAGTCCTCCAATTATGAGTGCATCATTCTCTCACTCCGAACACCAGGAAATCAATTGCTCCTCGCATTGATCCAAGAAGAAACCGCGGAACAGGACACTTGTTCAAGTATGACACTGACTTCATGTAATCCTCAAACATTTGAAAAGACCTGGATAATGTTCAAAACGATCGATAACCTGTTATCATACCTGGAAATTGGAATTCTAATCAGGTGAACACTGACGTTATCATAATAGGAGCTGGTCCTGTCGGGATATTTACAGCTTTTCAGGCTGGTATGTTAGGTATGCGGGCGCACGTAATTGATTCGCTACTCTCGATCGGTGGCCAGTGTACGGCACTTTACCCGGAAAAATTCATATACGATATACCTGGGTATAAACAGATCACTGCTGCTGCGCTTATTTCGAATCTAGCCGAGCAGGCTGAGAGATTTAATCCAACATACCATACTGATCAGTTTGCCACACACATGGATAGGTTGGACACATCCTTTGTAGTGAAAACAAGCAAGGAAATTGAGATTACCGCTAAAGCAGTCATTATAGCGGCAGGAGCAGGCGCATTTGATTATAATAGGATTCCAATAGAATCGAGTCATGTTTATGAAGGAAAATCTCTCTTCTATAGCGTGAAGGATCCGAGTATTTTCACTAGTAAGGTTGTTGTTATAGCCGGTGGTGGAGATTCTGCTGCGGATTGGGGTTTGATCCTGTCTAAGCTAGCGAGAAAGGTGTACTTGATCCACAGACGTTCGAAGTTTAGGTGTTCAGACAGTACATTTAAAGACCTAAAGTCCCTAGAAGAAACAAAGAAACTTAAGATACTCACACCATATCAAATTACTGGTTTAAGGGGAAGCGGAGGCCAAATCTCCCACATCGAGCTTGGTGGGCTTACTGGTGAATCAGTCACCTTAGAGGCTGATTATCTACTAGCTTTTTTTGGCCTCAAGCCATCGTTACGACATCTCGAAGAGTGGGGCATAGAGATCACTCACAATTGCATTAATGTTGATCCACTTACCTGCAGTACAAACATTAAGGGTGTGTACGCAGTTGGGGATGTAGCACATTACGACTCAAAATTAAAACTCATCCTTTCTGGATTTTCCGAAGCGGCAACTGCATGCCATCACATCCGCGAAACAATTATAGGCGGAGATGTGTACAATTTTCGCTACTCCACAAACATGAACGAAGTCTTCAGATGAGAAATATGCAAGCTCTATCCTGGCGCTAGAACGTGTCTTCTAATTGTTTTACTAAACTAGTGTTAAGTTAGAAGAGTCAGAGGCCAACCGTCCCGTTTGAGAGCCAAACCTTGCTGTGTGATACCAGGATTAATATTTGGAATCTCTACTGGCACCCTAACAGATGCAACTCATCTAGAACAACCTTCAACAGAGCAATTCCCTCAATGTTGATAGGAGTTTTTCGTGCGCAACAGTCATTTGTTGACCAGTCTCCATTATTCTTACGGTCGACTCACCCCTTGAAAATTCTTCCTCACCAAGAATGACTGTAACTGTGCTTCTTTCAGCACGTTTCATTCTCGACTTAACACTGAGCCCATAGCACATATCGGCGCATAATCCTTCACTGCGCAGGTAAAACAGTAGTTTTAGCGCCTCCCTTTCTGCAATTTCCCCGATGGGAACAATCGAAACGATCTTATCACTCGTAGGTGCCAAAACTGGCATTATATCGATTAAACGCTCAATCCCCGCAGCAAACCCAATTGATTGTACTTTTTTTCCGCCCAAATTCTCTGAAAGTTGCTCATATGCTCCACCTCCCAAGAGGGCATCCTGCGCACCGAGATCAGGACTAGTAAATTCGAAAATTAAACCAGAATAATAATCTAATCCTCTGACCAACCTATGATCTACAGAAAACTCAATATCGAGGAGCTTCAGTATATCACAAATTGATTCAAATTCCTTTAGAGCATCATCAGTATGGTAATCCAGAATTCTTGGCGCGCCCACCACAATTTCCTTCTCAGATGGATCCTTCGAGTCTAATATTCTCAACGGATTCTTTTTCAATCTGAGCAAACTATCAGCTGAAAGGTGCTCTTTGTACTGTTGAAAATAGTTGATGAGTGCAAGTTTATACTCTTCACGAGTTCTAGAACAACCAAGTGAATTAACACGTATTTCACACCTTATTCCAATTTCTTTAAGGAACGACTTTGCTAAAACTATAGCTTCAACAGCCCAAAGATAATGCTTTGCTCCGATCCATTCAAAATTCACCTGATGAAATTGCCTATATCTCCCTTTTTGTGGTCTTTCATATCTGAATAGCGGACCAAAAGAAAATAACCGAACAGGTGATTGAATATGCTGAAAATTCTCCACGAATGCTCTAGTGACAGCAGCGGTAAATTCTGGTCTTAGACAAATATTGTGACCACTTTTGTCCTGAAACGAATAGATCTCTTTATTTACTACGTCTGACGTTTCACCAAGGTTCCTAATAAAAAGCTCTGTATGCTCAATTATCGGAGTCTCAAGCTCAGTAAACAAATACCGAATCGAAAGATTCTTGGCTACCTGCTCAATGAGACGCATCTTTTCTAACTGCTCACCAAACAGATCCCTAGTCCCTTTGACATTATTGATTTTTATACTCATCCTCTGTCCATAGTTTCATAGATAACGCATGCAAGCCAAGTTTGAAGTGCGCCTCAAGTATTTTGAAAACCATTCTGTGTCTAGAAATTTTTGATAGACCCCTAAAAGAAGGTGATACAACAATTACCTCGAAGTGAGAAGCTTGAGAGTGATTAACATGTCCCATGTGATCCTCTGAAACATTTTTCACTTCACAGAAAATAACATTCAGGAAATTGCATATAGAATTTTTAATTTGTTCAGATCTCGCACTCTCATCAATAGACATAGTTTTAAAATAACCCGCCTTGGATACAAAGTCAGAAACACCTACTACCAGATGAGGTACATTGTAATGCAATTTTGTAGAGCTAGTGTAATACTTTTGAATAAAAATATAGAGAACCTAAAGTCAAAACCCCAACAAGAATCAAAGGAATCGCAGCTGAAAGATTATTACCTGTCACTGCAATAAGAAACATTGTAAAAGCTGGTGCCATACCTCCAAACAGCGCACTTGAGATATTTCGGGAGATTGCCAGTCCTGTATAAGAAATCTCAGCAGGAAATATTTCATACACGGCGGTGCTCACGGGCCCCAATGAGAACCCCACTATCACCACAAACAAGATTTTTGCAATAATAATATTCCCCAACCCCCCGCTTTCTATGAGAAAAAAGATCGGATACGCAGACACAATCGCGAGTATTGCAGCTAATGAGAGTATTAGTCTCCTACCGAAGAAATCAGATAGTAGCGCCGAAAACAAGGTCAACACAGCAAGCAAAAGCAAGAACATTAGATGTACTAATCCAACGGTTGCACCAGAAAACCCCATTTTATTTGCAAAATAAACATCCAAGAAAACAAGAAAAAGATACAGACTTGTTTCTTCCAAACTGTCTATTCCAATTGAAACAAAAAATGCCTTCTTATATTCACCAAAGAGTTTCGTTACAGGTAGGATGTCAGACCTCTTGACACTCTCGAAGACTGGCGTTTCGCCAAGTGTATTTCTAAGAACTGCACCCAAGACACCGACACATGTTCCTATAACAAAAGGTACTCTCCAACCCCAACTCAAAAACGCTTCCTCAGGAATTATGTTTCTACATATCAGAACCACGACACTGCTCATTGCAGCACCTATCACTGCACTGAGCACCTCAAAACTGCCAAAGAATCCCCTATACTTCTGAGGACTGCATTCTATCAAGAAGAGTACATTTCCAACTTCCCCACCAAGAGCAAATCCTTGAATTAATCTAATCAAAATAAGCAGGACAATCGCCGACGTACCAATACTGTGATATGTCGGTAAAACCGCTATCATCCCCACAGGCAAGAACATCATCATCAGGGATAGCAGAACCCCAATTTTTCTACCGTATTTGTCTCCTATGTGCCCAAAAAAAACCGCCCCTATTGGCCTCATCAAGAAACCAACAGCAAATGTTCCAAAAGATGAGAGGAGTTGTGTTACCGGGTTAATTTCAGGGAAGAATAAGATATTAATGATACCTATAAGGTGACCATAAAGTGCATAGTCGTACCACACGAGGCTGTTACATAGAAGGGTTACAATAATTTGTTTAATGAACCCAGACTTCTCGGACACGGCACGCTACTACAGTAGATCGGATAGATAAACTAAAATCTAGACTTTCTAGATATAGCATATTACCAGAGCAAGTCCAAACAAAGGATAAAAACCCGAATGAGAAACTACTCTCTTCTTAGGCCAAGCTCTAGATTCCAAAAACCCTTGGACTAGAAGGTAGCTTAAAACGCTTTACATGTCCATTGTTATGTAAAGATATAAAGCATTAGTAGTTCCTCTCCTGACATGAAACATGCTGTCACTGTTCAGGGTGGAGTTGAATTGACTAGGGCATAAGTATTCTGCTATCAGTAGATGAGGCTCCGTTTCCATATAAATGGCACATTCATCAAGAATCTTACACACACTCAGGAATGCTTGTAGGAGTAAAACGGTCTGGTTGATAATCGGTCTTGTAGCTACGCGTAGTCTGTTTTACGAGCCGTTCATCATACCTTCGGGCTCGATGAAGAAGACGCTTCTGGCTGGGGACTATATAGTGGCTTCTAAGTATGCGTATGGATATAGCAAGTACTCGTTTCCCTTCTCTCCGTCTTTTATAAAGGGAGACCCAAGAATTCTATATAAACCGCCAAAACGCGGAGACGTAGTCATATTCAGAAACCCGCACAAGGACAACACAAATTATGTCAAAAGAGTCATTGGACTACCAGGAGATAGAATCCAACTGATTGGTAGCAGAGTTTATGTGAATCACAAGCCTATAAAAAGAGTTGAAGACGGAATTTTTATGGACTCTAGCACACCAGAAGTACAAAGTTTCACAGAAATTCTTGATACCGGGCTTGCATACCCAGTGCTACAGAAAACAACTGATGGACCAGCAAACAACACCGGTGTGTACTATGTGCCACAAGGACATTTTTTCGTTCTTGGTGATAATAGAGATGATTCTACAGATAGTAGATTCCTCGCAGCTGTAGGCTTCATTCCAGCAGAGTATTTGGTCGGCAGAGCAGAGCGTGTTCTGTTTTCGTTCCGTATAGGAGAGAGCAAATTCATACCGATAAAACTACGCTTGGAAAGAACATGGAAATCGCTTCGTCCAGAGGAGCTCGGCCAAAAAAAGAGATAAAACTACCTAGGAAGGCATGACCAGATCGAGTAGTAAGTTCTTGGAACCCTACCTTTCCTATACTGGAAGCGAAAGCGTTATATCATCTATTAGGCCAGAAGTGAGCATCTTAACACAAAACATCATGCTATAATCTGCCCCGACAGCGTCTCCGCGTCACTACAACCAGTTATCTTGGCGCGTATGATACCAGTATCATCACTTACGGCGCTACCTAGTCTCACGAGACAAAAATTTTCACTCCTTCCAACATTATCTCTCTCAAGTACAAGGTTATGTATGCTACCGACTTGCATGGTATTGAATATTTGCAAATTCTCTTTTCCCAATTTTATAAGCTTCCTCGCACGTCCCTTTTTTACTACTCCGTCTACTTGAGGCATTAAGGCAGCCTTTGTTCCTTTTTTAGGCGAAAAAGGAAAAACGTGTAGGTATGGAATAGCGAGCCTTTTGATTAACTCATAACTATTATGGAACATTTCTTCACTCTCTGTTGGAAACCCCACGATTATGTCGGCACCAAAACCAGTTTCCGGCCGAACAGCCAAAATCTTTGAATGAAATTCAACAACCTGTTCAGGAGTGTGTCTCCTTTTCATCCGCTTCAGGATAATGGAATCACCTGACTGTATGCTTAAGTGCAAGTGCGGCATTAGACGAGCCTCGGTAGCAAATAACTCGATGAAATCATCACTAAGCTCAGAGACATCCACAGAAGATAAACGCAATCTCTTTAGCTCTGGAACATCATTTAGTATCTTTTTTAGCAAATAAACTAACGCCGGTTTCCCAAAAAGATCTTTCCCATAATCAGTAATATCAACCCCGGTAAGCACGACCTCATTTATACCAAAAGCGACTATTTTACGCACTTCCGAAACAATTGTCATAGCATCTGAAGAGCGATTCTTACCCCTGGCAAGGGTGATTGCGCAAAAGGTGCAATCATGATCGCATCCATTTTGAATCTCAAGAAAAGCCCGTTTACGCACAGCGGAAACCACAGGCATCATTGTGCTAGAAAAAGCAGTCTCGGATGCATCAGTTATGTCGGCAACTGCTATCTTTTGTTCAGAAGCATAGTTTTCGGCTTTTAGTTTTTCAACATTACCAAGAACCTTAAAAACTCCTGGCATACGTGAATATGCATGAGGGTCAAGTTGAGGACCACAACCAACCACTATAATCTTCTTACTAGGTTCATCTTTGTGACACTTTCTTATCTTTTGTTTTACCTGACGCACAGCTTCATTTGTTACAGCACAGGTATTAATGATGATACACTCTCTACTATCTCGGATACCTACGAGGTTTTTAATGAGGTCACTCTCATAAAAATTCAGACGACACCCAAAAGTAATAACTTTCACCATGAATTTATTGGAAAAGCCAGGTAGGTTAAAAATTACCACCTTTATTGTGACAAAAGATACCCTTGCAAAATTTGATCATGTACAAAATCCTGTTTTTACAGGAATACTCAACTTTGACAAGACTAACTAAGCTTGTTCACAGTCTTGCATTGCTAAAAATTCAACCAAAACTATAATAGTCGTTACAAATAGAAGGCCAAAGCAACACCTGGAGGCTTCATAGCCTGAACTATTTATTTACTCTTTGCCACTACTTTTATTCAAATGGGCGATGAAAAGACACAGATTATTAGCCGTGTTGGACAAAGTAATAATATACGTTTCCGAAGAAAGCATTACACTATTCGAGACGACAAGCGAAGACGGCAACATCATCTCATGTAAAAGCGTAGACCTACAAAAAATCGCGGAGATAGTAAACTTCAGTGACGCTACTTGTTACATCATATATTGCCCTTCAAAGCCTGGTCAGAGATTTTTTACAAGGGATTTTCCCTTCATATCGTATATCAACATAAACTCCTTATTGAAAAGAACAATACTCGAAGAAGAGTGCGGACACTACGATTTATGCGAATACTTTCCCAGTAGCAAAACCGCGAATAGGTTGTTTTACTCGTTTGTATGCTCGAATGTAAACCCAGAAGTTGAACTATTCATTAATAGTGCGGGTAAAAAGTGCAAGGGAATCTTTTTCCCCTTTTTAGAAATGGGAGAGATCTCAAAAAATATATTTGGCCCCTTCAACAGATTACAAAGAGAGAATGTGGTTCTCGTCTACAGTCCTACACGCACCTTGACTGTCGTTCGACTCACTAAAGAGCATATCCCACTAGAAATAATAAACATAAAACTAGAGCAAAATACCCCAACAAGAATTGGCGGGGAGATATTGCAGAAAATTGAAGATCTTTCTCTCAGGAAAAGCAGCAATATTGCCGTTATAGCAACTAAAACGATAAATCAAATCATAAAAGGCGAAGAAAAACTTGCTGACATGTTTTTACTTACGCCATACGAAGCAGCGATACTACTCAAAGTTGAAAAATTCTTTAGAGAAGATGAGGAAAGGGGTGAGCTACTTTTTGCTACAAACATACTCTTGGGAAAAACAAAATATAGAACATTACCAAGAAAACATGCACTCATGGAAAGACAACGTTCTAAGGAAAAGGGCCTTTCTGTAGGAAGCCTCTTCATGTTTCTCTTAATAGCCCTAATAGTCTTTTTTGGTGAAATAAAATTACATAACTATGCAAACAAAAACAACATAATTTCTAAGGAGATACTCCACCTGGAAAAAGTAATAGAAAAATTAAGACTGGATCTCGATAATTACGATGCACGGTCTAAAGAAAAAATAAAGCTCTATAAAGTTTTCCAAAGCCCTAATAAATCTCCCGTAGACTACTTAAGAAAACTAGAAAATCAAGTTTCGCTAAAGAAAGTACGCATCGAATATGACGAGGAAAACGTAGATCCTGAGAAGCGAATCACACTATACGTTGAAGGAAACGCATACGTGGAAATAGCTGCAATAACGGAGGAGTTAAAGAAATACTATACGAATCATTGCTTAACTTTAAATGGTAAGGTGATAGCACCGCAGTAGGGGAGAAACACACTGTGTCCAGATATTGTCTAAAGTATGGTTTACTTTTACTCTCGCTCATTCTTTTATGTGGGTCTGCACTATACTACAATACCCGTATTTTGGAAGTTACCCATCAGCTAAGACTAAATAAGTGGGAAACCATTAAGCAACAGTCTGACATCGAAAGGACGAAAGCTGAAATCAGAAAATTAATAACAGAGGACTCTCTCGCAACACAGATTATCTTCGCAAACAAAATAGAGAATCTAAACCTCTTATTTGAACTTATCAGGGATGACTATGAACTTGAAAATTATAACTTCCTTGTTAAAAACTCCATCAAGATAGACACGGTAAAGCAATCCTCATTCTATGACGTTATCTTAACTGATGTAACACTCTCTTTTAGTACGGATTCCAGAATGAGACTCTATATGTTTCTGGATGAGGTTATTAGCAAGATACCAGGGCATGTACACATTAAATCAGTAGCCTTTACAATGATAGAAAACACCCTATATGCGGTTCTGGACCTCGGAATCTATACACTAAGTGTAAAAAACCTTTAATCTATGAAAATGTTGTATACTTTAATAGGGATAGTATATTGAGTAAAGAACGTTATAATCAGAATTATAGGAAGCAGCCGTTTCATAGTTCGTTTTGAATTAGTATATCCGACTTTGCTACTTTGTTGCCCAAGAATATGAATTTCGCAGCTATAAACACTGATGTTACCAACATACGAACTTAAGAGACAACTTGTATTGTCACTTGGAGATTCTGCGCACAAAGTAGCAGGAGAAGTTCTTGAAAAGTTTTTCGGGAGAGTAGAGTCAAGATACATACGTGTCAGAACGCAAAATGCAGGCGTAATCTTAGCAGACATCTTAGCTCCTGACACCAGTACTATCATCAAGGTCCAAATCATTTTTGAAGCGCACGCTAAACCCGTCCCGCTTGCATCAAGCGGGCAGCACTTTGGGTTCTTGTATGACACAACAGTCTCGGTAACTCCTTCAGACACATTTTCTGCATGGATTTTATCCAGGATTGCTTCACAGGAAGATGGATGCACCCCCGGAATAAAAAGTCGCTATGAGATAGCAATAAAAAACCTTAGTGGGCTAAGGAGAAAATCACAGATTTTTGGAATTTTAGGCATCGTTTTTTGCGTGTACTTTATCATTGCAATAACTGCATCAATAGGTGCCGCTCTAACCAATAATTCTTCACTAAGAAGATACGGATTGCCAACTTTTATTGCACTCACAGCTGTGTTTGCTGCTCTATCAATCGCCTTTGCGGTTGCAACATTTTGCATGAAAAAGGAGATAAAAAAAGCAAACACCAATTTTAGTTGCGTGCGGAGCGAATTATTTGCACTCCATAACGTATCAGTAGGAGAGTTAGCACGATTGTGTAACCAGTATCTACAGGAAAAAGGGATGGAAATAGAGCTAGTCAAACCGGTCATGGAATACGAAGAACCCCTAGAGGTAACAAGTGCCTTCCCTCAAGAAAGTGGAGTGGGACACTGCAGACCCTCTTAGAGCGATAAATGTAAGAACTACCCAGTTTCAAACCTGCAAAAACACATCTTATGTTTCATAGAGCACTCTGATTCAACCTTTTCACAGAAATTAAGACATAATTCAGCCAGGCAACGTATAAATTTTGGATGAGAGGAAAGAGTAGGAACTCTGAAGTATCCTGCCCTAGCTAGTAACGCATATTCGATATCTAGTTCTACGCGTGTCTCTGAATGCTCGGAAACGAATGCTATTGGTACAACCACTATAGGTCGTTCTGAGTGAGATTGTATAGTACTCGCCGTGTCAGGACAAAGCCACTTTGCTTTACCAACTCTACTCTGATAGCACAATTCCCAGTCCAAGTTTTCTATTTTCAAGGCTGCAACTACCCTCCTTACAAATTCTTCTACTTGGAATTTATACGGATCACCAGCCTTAATAACACTCAACGGCAGGCCATGCGCTGAAAATAAAATAATGGGTTTCCCAAAAGCACATGCCTCGGCGTAAATCGGTAGAATAGTTTCCACATGTGCCTCTATAAAGAGCTGGTTATCATAGTAACAACACACAACTTGCGTTGGAATACGCAAGACCTTTAAACACTGTTCTATTGATGACAAAGAAGTAGTGGTGGAAAATTGAGGATAAAGTGGTAACAGAATAGCCTTTGCAAATTCTCCTCCATTGATTCTGGTTGCGCTTTGCTGAATAAACGGGTGCCAATGCCGCATAGCAACAAAAACCTCATATTGGGGACCAAGTAAGTCCCCAAGAAGCTTCGCCTGCATATTTGTCTCAGGCAATATCGACGACTTACCACCCATCTTGCTATATATCTTGCAAGCTTCGCGAAATCTCTTACGGGAAATCCACCAAGCAAGACAAAACCTGAACGGGTTGGGCAAATTAATGATCCTACGATCACAAAAGAGATTAAACAAAAAGGGCCGCACAGCATCAAGGGAGTCGGGACCCCCAAGATTAAGCAAGACCACAGCTACTTTACTCATACAGTACCCTTAAATTCAAATCTAGCACAGTACAACACTAACGGCTGGACCCGACACCACCGATCACACGCCCAACAATAAGTGGCCGCAAGGAGGAATAGTCTCACACAAACTAATGGCAGGAAAGGAAAACCATCATGCGCAGCTCGAGCACCTTCCTTCAGCTTCTTGAAGCACCTCCGCGCTCTCTAATTGGCACCCAGGCTCTCTTTCTCCTGTGCGACGCCCTTCACCAGGCATACCCAAGACTCTTCGCACAACAGCACCAAAGCCCGCGCCAATGCCTCTTTGCATACCCTCTGGTAAAACGCAGGTAACTGGCTCGATCAGTTGATAAAAACTATATATTGCTTGGCACACAACATCACGAGAACCACCAAAAGGATATTCTCGCCCGTTACGAGTACATAAAGCAAGACTATCAATGATAACAGCAATAGGTAATTCAATAATGTTCAGTGCAAGCATCGCAACCCAAAACGGCACAGAAAGCAATGCACCAAGACAGTGCAAGGCTTTTTCCCCAGGAGTAACAACCGGACAACTATGCTCTTCCGGCTCAGGAACATGCCTATCGAACGCAAAAAATCTTGACAACCTCATGCCAGGAACAAGCTTACACAACATGTTCCTGCTTTCCACATGACCAGGAATGTTAAAGTGCATGCCATAACCACCCATCCTGTTAAAGGATTGATCATAGTCATAGTCCGCACAACAGTCCCTACGCCTATCAAGTACCCTAAGCAAGGTGCAGATCAGCATCATGAGCGCCATACAAATTACCACTGCGGTCGCTACTCTCGCCCACGGATTAGTGATAGCCTTCTTGAAGGCGAGACGCTCTAGCAAGACACATATAACGCCCATACACACCAACACTTCCAGCGTTGGGACGAAATTGTTATACATTGCATAGAGTCCCTCACGTTTTTTTTGAGGTCCTGATCCACCTCCAGGCACGGCAGATCTGATAACAGCACCATTACTCGCAACAATGGCACCGATGAAGAAATTGGTTATTCCCCTAAAGCCGCACAAAATGGACTTTT
Source organism: Neorickettsia sennetsu str. Miyayama (assembly GCF_000013165.1). Classification (NCBI taxonomy): domain Bacteria; kingdom Pseudomonadati; phylum Pseudomonadota; class Alphaproteobacteria; order Rickettsiales; family Anaplasmataceae; genus Ehrlichia; species Ehrlichia sennetsu. Next base: position 703,790 of record NC_007798.1, read on the forward strand.
GCAGCATCTTAATATTTACTTTTTGCATGAGATAAACAGAAAAAATAGAAAAACCACTCAACTAAAAGCACAACCAACGGACCTCTCCAACAAAATTAGGAGACAGCTAGCACATCACACAACGACCCAAGGTTAAGCCATTTTCTTTATATGGCCAGAAAGTCTACTAACAATCCGGGCGGCCCTGTTCTTATGTAGAACACCCTTCGTAACACCCCTGTGAATCTCCGGCTGGGCAACCCGCAACGCCTCAGCAGCAGCCGATTTAGGACCAACAGCGATCGCCTTTCTTACCTTCCTCACAAAAGTCCTTATACGGCTCATACGCATCTTGTTGACCAAAGTCCTTCGCTTGATCTTGCGAACCATCTTTTTCGCGCTAGCAGTGTTTGCCATTCCTCTACATCATTTATTTTGTACTCTAATGCCGACAAGACAACTGATTGATATCAACCGCAAGCCTGCAGCTGCCATGGTACAACACCTATAACGGTATTTCAATAATCTTGTTTCTGATACAACAGTCAGCAGTCATATAACCTTTACCTTTGATAAGCGCTTCCTAGCATCAGCAATTGATGTTATAACCGGCTTCATTTGTACTCAACAGCAATTTTTTCTACGTAAAAAATTGGTCAGAAACGCAAAAAGCTCTTTTCACTGATGGACAAATCAGTTGAGCGACTTCCCAAAAAGGCCCTAATACAAACATTGACTAGCAAAATTGCTAACGCTCCACCGTATGACTACAAATGTGTAAACTCGCATGTACAAATACTCGACTATGGATCGTGTAGAAAATCGAATACTGTGTTACATGTACCAAAATGGATGCAGAAAGCTATAAAGAGTGAAACCAAAAATCATCTGTGCAGTGGATAATCCTGATTTTGGATATTCATACTCACTAGTGAGCAGCATATTGGAATACGTGCATGTCATAAAACTTGGGTTAGAGTTCTTTTCTTCATGCGGTATTGCAGGTATTGAGAAAGTTGCTGCTCTTGGGCTGCCAATTTTTCTGGACCTCAAATTGCACGATATTCCCAATACAGTTGCTAGGACTATCAGCGTTATCAAACAGATTGAACGTGTTGAGTTCCTTACCGTCCATATCACTGGTGGTATGGAAATGCTTGCAGCTGCTAAGGAAGCACTTCAAGGTACTAAGATACTCTTAATTGGGGTCTCTGTTCTGACAAGCCTCGTACAAAAGGATCTGGAAAATAACGGTATTGAGATTCCCCTGCTAGAATACGTAAAAAAACTGTCTGTATTTGCAAAAAAATGCTGTCTAGACGGTGTCGTATGCTCAAACCAAGAAGCTCCCACGGTGCGAGATGCTTGTGGAGAGGAATTCATAATCGTCACGCCAGGAATTGCAAGTAAATACTCTGATGATCAAAAAAGGGTCTCTCAAATTTCAGCACTAAAAAACAGCGTTTCCGATTATGTAGTCATTGGGAGGGCTATAACACGTGCATCAGATCCGGTAAAAGCAACCAAGGAAATAATTTCTTCACTCACAAGGGAATAGGCTGCCACAATATATTCAATGTGCACCGGTCAGAAGCACCGAAACTATTTCTCGTCAGTGCTCCTATGTTTTTGCGCAACATTGCACAGTTGCACAATCAGTGAGAAAGCAAATGCGAAGTATAAGTAGGACTTCTCGAACTCGATATGCAACCCTTCCAAGAACAAAAGAGCACCTATAGATACAACGAATACAAGCGCAAGTGTTTTTAATTCTGGAAAGCGTTCTATCCATTTAGATACAGAGCCTGCCATGACAATCATAAAAATGATCGTTAAAGTGAAAGCCAACCCTATAAGAAAAGTATTCTTGGTAATCGCAACTGCTGTAAGAATAGAATCTACTGAAAAAACGAGATCTATAAATGCAACGTAACACACAGCAAGAAAACCATTTTTTGCTTCGTAGTGAATATCTTCCAGACTAACACATTGCACAAGTTCTCTTATACCTTTAAACAGGAGAAACGCCCCACCAGCGAGAAAAATTATATCCTGCAATGAAAGTGAGTAGCACACCGGCTCTTTAAGCGCTAGAACAAACGAGACGCAGAGGAGCATAACCAGACGTAGTAAAAGGGCAAGTCCGAGCCCAATATACCTTATAATGCACCCATTACGCATTTTACCTGTGATAATTGCGATGAACACGATGTTATCTACGCCAAGCACTATCTCAAGAAATAAAAGGACTACTAAGACGCCCAGCTCAGAAAACACCTTGACAATCAAACCAAAAATCACGAAAATCCGCCGCCCACACGCCAAAGGCTAAAACTACTTAAGCAACAAATCAGACCACTATACTCTAGCAGATGGTACAAAGCGCTATCAAGATACCAAGGCTGATATAATACCTAAATTCAAAAGCACCTAATTTCATACTGATTTTTCCACAGATTTGCTTTTTTTGTCAGATAAATCTGAAAAAATTATTACGCAGCACTATATTCTTATTACATAATACCATACCTGTATCTAGAGAGAGCAGGATTGATAAAACACCGACGGTACCAGACACGGACAAAGCATAATTTGCGTCTACCTCAAAGAAAAGAATACGAAACATAATGTAGGTATCACACATTGCAAAACCCCACACGCTACTTGTAGGTTAGGAAAACGCAAAGCACAGATAAGGTTGATATTATTATATTTATTTTGATAATTTATTATTACACCTTTTAAACTGCCTTATTGACCGTAAATAGATCAATTAGGTATAATACAACCTGTCTGTCAGGCACCTTTAGCATGCAAAAGTCTCTTCAGCTTTCCCTAGATGAGTCAACAAAAGCACAAGCTACAACTTCCAAACTTACTGCCCGTGAAAGATTGGAAATCCTGTTCGATGATGGGAAATTTGTGGAGATTGATAGCCTAGTTCGCCACAGGTGTACCAATTTCGGACTCGAAAAAAAATCTGTGGATGGAGATGGTGTAATTGCAGCACATGGTCAAATCAATGGGAGAAGTGTCTTTGCGTATTCACAGGATTTTTCAGTGTTTGGCGGGTCACTCAGTGAAAGGAATGCTGCGAAGATCTGCAAAATCATGGACCTTGCAGCCAAGACTCGTGCCCCTATCATCGGGATAAATGACTCTGGCGGTGCAAGGATACAAGAAGGTGTTGACTCCTTAGGTGGATACGGAGAGATATTCTTGCGCAATGTCCGACTCTCCGGTGTTGTGCCACAAATTTCACTGATTATGGGGCCATGTGCTGGTGGTGCTGTGTACTCACCCGCATTGACCGACTTTATTTTCATGGTTAAAGAGACGAGCTATATGTTCGTTACCGGACCAAAAGTCGTAAAGACTGTTCTCAAGGAAGATCTTACACAAAATGAGCTTGGTGGTTCCGAGATACACACGAAAAAATCAGGCGTATGCGACAGAGCATTTGAAAATTCTGTTGAGCTGCTTATTGCGGTGAGAAATTTTCTTGATTTTCTACCGCAAAACAACACCGAAACCCCACGTCAGAGAGAGTGCACCGACCCCGTCTGCAGGCAGATCGAATGGCTAGATCGTGCTACTCCGGTAGTATCAAACTTACCGTATGATATGAGCAATATCATAAGGGCAATAGTCGATGATGGGGAGTTCTTTGAACTTTCGCCTGATTTTGCAAAAAACGTATTGACTGGTTTTGCTCATATTGGCGGGATTCGTATAGGTATCGTTGCAAACCAACCATCTGTTCTAGCAGGTTGCCTTGATATCAATTCTTCCAGGAAAGCAGCGCGCTTTGTTCGTTTCTGTGATGCCTTTAACATCCCGATCCTTACGCTCGTCGATGTACCAGGTTTCTTGCCTGGATCTTCTCAGGAGCAAAATGCCATTATAAAACACGGAGCAAAATTGCTTTATGCATATGCCGAAGCAACGGTCCCAAAAGTGACACTCATCATAAAAAAAGCTTATGGTGGTGCCTACATAGTGATGGGATCGAAACATCTTGGTGGAGACGTGAACTTTTCATGGCCGAATGCAGAAGTTGCTGTGATGGGGCCGGAAGCAGCTGTAGAAATCGTATTTAGGCGAGAAATCGATACACCAAACAAAATCGCGGAATTAGCAGCAGATTACAGAACACAGATTGCAAATCCAAGAGTACCCGCTGCACGTGGATATTTGGACGATATAATCAAACCTTCGGATAGCAGAAAAAAAATAGTAGAAGCCTTCAGAATGCTGGCTAGCAAGACGATGGAAAAACCATGGAAAAAACACGACAACCTTCCACTCTAGCCAGCACCATAGGTCAAACGAACCGATGAAGTTATGACAGACCGTAACGTCTGTATGAAACCCGAATTATACTCTAGTTAGTTTTTATGTGATAGCATTGCGTAGAATCGTCTGTGCTGCCTATGCGTCTGCCTTTCTTATTACTTGCCATTCTAGTTCTAAGTGCGGAATTTACTACTGCAAATCCTATCATGGAATACTTTTTAACAATGAGTTATGTGGAGGGTGGTATGGAGCCTTGCGCGTCCGTTGTTGAACGACTTGGTGACTCCAATAGAAGGACACAGTTTTTACGTGTGCTTGCACCTACCCTTGCAGCCATACAATCAGTGGGAAAAAATTCTATAGACACTGAACAGGTGACTAGGATACTTGAAAGGGCTGTTCTCTATTGCAACGCTTGTCCCTCTGCAACCTTTGGCGTGGCTCTGATTAATGCTGCGAGAAATACTGATTCAACAAGATGGTGCAAGGGTCAAGCTGAAAATAGACTCCATCGAAGCGCGAATAGCCCTAGTACTAGCACAACCTCACTCTCAAATAGAATTAGCAAGAGAAGTGATACCCAAAGACAGCGCTACGATAATAACGGCAATAATCCGAACAACAGACGCTCTAATCGTTCTAAAAATGGCTCAGACAGAAACGATGATGTGAAAATCATTGAATAACACGCTAGTCTCACTTCGGAAGCATGAATATGGATATCCATGTTTGTTGCCTTGGAAGTAAGCTAAAAGGGCTTCTCGTAGTATTCAAATTCTGAAAGCATCACAGATTCTCGTGATGATATTTTGAAATGTAGGTTTATAGGTGCTACCATTGCACTTTGTCCCTTGCATGCGAAAATGCGCTTTTTGATTCTCTTGCTGTTGTGGTTTACATCTGTGGATTTTGCATACTCTTACAGCCTGGAAGATGCATTTCACGACACCCTGCTCAATAATGATACAGTAAAATCGTTATCCCAACAGCACGAGCTAGCATTTCTGGGAAGAAGAATGGCTGTTTCAGAACTCCTTCCAACAGCCTCACTTGGATTACTACATGATTTTGACAGAGAGTTTTGGGCACCCGTAGGAAGCGCTAAAACAAATCCTGTAATCTGGCTGACTGTGACACAGAGTATTAGTAATCCCTTTGCACCACTGTCTAAGTTATTCCTAGCAAAACATGAGTATCTCAATGCGACCTTCCTATACGCCGATGCTATCCACAATGTTATGTTGCATGTCATGCATGCCTACCTGGAAGCAATCAAAACTGAAGAGGTTCTTGCACTGCACAAAGAAACCGTGCGCGCACTGGAGATAAATCTAGATGCAGTGCAAAAGTCGTTGAAATTGGGCGAAAGTACAAAGGGAGAGCTAGCATATGCAAAAGCCAAACTCTTATCGGCACGATCTCAGTTTCTGGAAAGTAAAAGTAAAGCCGAAAGTAGTAGAGCTTCTCTCTGCCACCTAGTTGGAAGAAAAAGCATACAAACAAAGCTCGAAGACCCTATCTTGAAGGTGGAATATCTGCCACAGACTCTACAGGAGTGTGTTATTCTTGCATTTGCAAATAACGCTCCTATAAAAGCGGCAAGGAACGCCATAGAATCGGCAAAATTGAAAATAGTAGAAAGTGTGGGAAGGTGGCTTCCTGCAATGAGCCTCGAGGCAAAATTACATTATGTGCCCGCTAAAAAAAGCATATCTGGTGGGTTTCGTAATATTAGTACACAAACAACAATGAGTATCAGTCTACCGCTCTTCACAGGAGGCAGAGACACTCTAGCCGTAGCAATGGCGTATGAAGACAAGTCTCTTAAGGAACACGAATATCACGCAAAAAGTAAACTTCTAGAGGAAGAAGTACGAAATACATGGAATGATTACCACAATGCCTTACTTTTCGCCTCTGCATTAAAAGAACTTGTCAAAGCAAGCAATATTGCCGTTGATAGTATCAGACAAGAAGCACATCTTAATCTTAAAAGCAATCTAAACGTGATAGATGCTGAGTTGGAGTTACTAAAGTTCAAGACGCAACTCAGGCAGGCAGAAGCCGCAAAGGTAGGTGCATTTTACAAACTTCTTTTTATGATATACGGAAACGAGACACTAGACATGTTGCTTAGGGAAGATTTCAACGCATCCACACAACAAAAATCATGACTTCCGTAAAAGTAGATCCGGTCTCACTTTATCAAACGCACTAGTCTTAATGTATTCTAAGATAGTCCGCTTTGATGCCCAACGAGGTCCTTCACTTAACTTCGTGGAGCATATTTGTTCTTGATGTACTCTAAAATGATCCGCTTTGATTCCTCGAGAATGTTTTCGCCAATAAGTTTTGCTGAAGGTTTTCCGTCAATAAAAACCGCCGCTACCATATTTTCATTATAACCAGGCAAGCTAATACCCACGTCTGCATGTTTACTCTCACCCGGACCATTAACAATACAACCCATTACAGCAAGTTTGAAATTCTCAACACCTAGATAAAGCCTCTTCCAATCGACTAGATTATCCTTTATGAAGTCATTCAGGTCACTGCTAATCTGCTGGAAATAATTTCCATTCGTCCTTCCACAACCAGGACATGAAGTGACCTGAGGAACAAAGACTCTTAAACCCATTGACTGCAATATCAACTGACAGGTTTCTACTTCTATTACCCTTGATTCACCAGGTTTCTGTGTTAAAGAAGCACGTATTGTATCACCAATACCCCTACTAAGGAGTACTGAGAGTGCTGCAGTAGTTTTTATTATTCCTGAAGTACCCATACCTGCTTCTGTCAAACCCAAGTGCAGTGGATAACGACATTGTTCGGCCAAGGAGGAGTAAACCGCTACTAAATCCTGAAAACTGCTTACCTTACACGAAAGTATAATTTTATCTGGTGATAGTCCAACTTCCTCAGCACGCTTCGCACTAGCCAAAGCAGACTGAATCAATGCACATCTCAGTACTCCATTATAGGAGCTGGGTTTCTCATTTTTTGCATTATCATCCATTATTTGACGCAGCACCGATTGATCTAGACTTCCCCAGTTAACGCCAATTCTAATGGGGAGATCATGTTTGCAAATCAACTCAATTACTTTGTCAAAATTTGTATCTCTTTTTGAACCAAATCCTATATTACCTGGATTAATTCTTATCTTACCCAAGGATCTGATAGCTTCTGTCTGTGTTTCAAGTACGCGCTTAATCTCATACTGACCACATCCAACAAGCGGAACTTTTTCAAAGCCGGATTTATCTAGATTTTCCCTTATATAAGGAATCGCCGCTGCAGCCTTCTCACTATTTATGGCAATCCTTATTAGCTCAGAGCCGGCCTTAGCCAAAGCTATAGCCTCGCGGGATTCATCTACAGCTATTGCTGATACATCATTTGGATTTGTTCTGCTGCCAGAGGTCATGGACTGCACAACTATCGGGTTTCCCCCCCCTATCCTAACGCCCGCTACATCAACAACAAGCGACTTCCTATCGAGCTCAGACATCACAATCTCAAACTTACTGATTATAGCTTCACCTGAAAATCAGGTCGGCCCTTACTGAGTCGCACCTAATAATTGCCTGAATTTTTCACATAGATCCAGGTGAGCAAATAATACCACATCCTCAAACCACAACTCTTTTCCACCACTTTCTGCTATCAGCAATCTTATCAGCAACAACAACTCCGGATTAACATCTCCTACTTTTAGGAGTAGTGCATCTCCCCTACTGGAAGCAACGTAACAGGCAGCCAGGCTATCGCAACCTAACATTCTGCGTCCAATAAGATTTAATCGGTTCTCCATGTAATCAAGAAAGACTACTGCTTTAGTGAGGTCAAAAGCTACACAGTTTTTTATTTTCAGACGCATCGTTCCTCCAAGATCTTCAAGATAAGCCCCTGAAGACAACTCCGCGAAAAACGTAGTATGAGTCATAGGAAGCTCAACAACACAAGCAAAGGCCTTGCCATCTTTTTTTATCAGTACAGAAACCGCAAAGTCCGATATACCACGAAAAAAATTTTCCTTTCCATCTATTGGAAAAACAACAAGCTCGTACCTGGATCCAGCAGCGTTATAACTATCAAGCTCGAACAACAACTTTGATCGTACACGTTCATGCGTTACATGAACAAACGATGATAAATTTTGATAGCCTTGTAAACGCTGTATCTCATGGAAATCTCTGACAAGCGGATTACACACCTTGCGAATTGCTTCGCTTACTTTTCTCACAATGCTCGAGCGCATCACCATCCTCAGTTTCCACACGGAAACACCGAAATGCTAACACCACGAAGAAAAATTGCAAGCCACACGAAAACCCACAACTTTCCATGAGAAAGTTACTTTCACTCTGAATAAACATCCGTCATGAGACTTGCCTTATCAGGAAAAGTAGAGGCGCGTGCATAAGCCACACTACTCGATACCTGATCTTTAACTGCCTTTTGCACACGTTCTAGCTCGCTGTGCAACACGCCTGCCTGCAGAAGCAAGGTTTCCACACTTTTCAGAGGATCCCGCTCCTTGAAGGAAGAAACCTCCTCCTTAGACCTATAAGAAGCTGGATCAGACATGGAGTGCCCCTTGAATCGATAAGTTTTATACTCTACAAGAACCGGACCGCTTCCGCCCCGCACACCCTCAACTGCATTCATCGTGACACGAATCACATCCATCAGATCCATACCATTAGCAGAGTAGCCAGGTATTCCAAACGATTCACCCCTATTGGAAAGCGAAGAATTCGCGCACACGCTCTCAACGGAGCTACCCATAGCGTACATGTTATTTTCCACAACATAAAGTATAGGAAGTTTCCACAGGGCAGCCATATTAAAAGATTCATAGACCTGCCCCTGGTTAATCGCGCCATCCCCAAAACAACTCGCAACAACAGCGTTAGAGTCTCTGTATTTCTCAGCAAAAGCTATACCTGTCCCTAAGGAGACTTGCGAACCAACAATACCATGACCCCCGAAGAAATTCCTCTCAGGATCAAACATATGCATAGACCCACCCTTACCATTAGAACAACCGGAGGATTTCCCTAAAAGTTCAGCCATCATCACGTCGGGAGAAGAACCTCGGACAAGCATCATACCATGATCCCTGTAGCTAGTAATGACAGAATCCTCCCTCTTCAAACAGTAGTCCAGACCAACAGCAACCGCTTCCTGTCCTATGTAAAGATGACAAAAACCGCATATCTCGCCCATGCTGTAGAGCTGCCCCGCCCTCTCTTCGAAGCGCCGGATCAACAGCATTTTCTCATAAAGAGGCAAAAGAACCGACGAATCTAAAGGTTCAAGCAACATACATCTGAGGTACCAATCAAATACGCAACCAGGCAAAACGTCTGTAATTTCAAGGACCTAGCAACCACCTACTCTCCCACACAAGCAGTACCATCGGCGCAAAAAGGTTTCACTTTCGAGTTCGGAATGGAGTCGAGTGTTTCACTTTCGCTATTATCACTAGACCCATGAAATCACAGACAAGTAGGCTCAGTCCTGTACATAGAATCTAAGACTAAACTGTAAATCAATCGGGCTATTAGTACTGGTAAGCTCAACACGTTACCGCGCTTACACACCCAGCCTATCAACGTGGTAGTCTCCCACGGCCCTATAGGGAAATTTAGTTTTGAGGTGGACTTCCCGCTTAGATGCTTTCAGCAGTTATTCCTCCCATACGTAGCTACCCAGCGGTGCCCCTGGCGGGACAACTGGTACACAATTGGTATGTCCAACTCGGTCCTCTCGTACTAGAGTTAGCTCCTCTCAAATTTCCAACACCCACGGCAGATAGAAACCGAACTGTCTCACGACGTTCTAAACCCAACTCACGTACCACTTTAATCGGCGAACAGCCGAACCCTTGGGACCTTCTGCAGCCCCAGGATGTGATGAGTCGACATCGAGGTGGCAAACAGCGTCGTCGATATGAACTCTTGGACGCTATTACCCTGTTATCCCCGGCGTACCTTTTATCCGTTGAGCGATGACCCTTCCACGCGGAATCACCGGATCACTATAACCGACTTTCGTCTCTGCTCGGCTTGTCAGCCTCGCAGTCAGGCAGGCTTATGCTATTATACTCGACGACTGATTTCCAACCAGCCTGAGCCTACCATTGCACGCCTCCGTTACTCTTTAGGAGGCGACCGCCCCAGTCAAACTGCCCACCATACACTGTCCTCGCTCTCGATAAGAAAGCGGAGTTAGATACCAATAACAGGAAGGTTGGTATCTCAACAACGACTCCACTCAGACTAGCGTCTGAGTCTCACTGTCTCCCAACTATCCTGCACATCCCGTCATTGATACCAATGTAAAGCTACAGTAAAGGTGCACGGGGTCTCTTCGTCTGACCGCAGGTACCCCGCATCTTCACGGGGAGTTCAATTTCGCTGAGTTGATGTTGGAGACAGCGGGGAAGTCGTTACGCCATTCGTGCAGGTCGGAACTTACCCGACAAGGAATTTCGCTACCTTAGGACCGTCAGTGTTACGGCCGCCGTTCACCGGGGCTTCAATTCAAAGCTATTCACCTCTCCTATTAACCTTCCGGCACCGGGCAGGCGTCAGACCCTATACTTCCACTTACGTGTTCGCAGAGCCCTGTGTTTTTAGTAAACAGTCGCTACCCCCTGGCTTGTGCCGCCTTACCGTGGTTACCCACAGCAAGGCCATCCTTCTCCCGAAGTTACGGATGCAATTTGCCGAGTTCCTTCAACATCATTATCTCAATCACCTAAGTATACTCTACCCACTTACCTGTGTCGGTTTGCGGTACGGCCTATATGTAAGAGCTATTTCTTGGAGCCACATAAGCAGCATCCTCAATCCAATAAGAGAATACCACCACAGCAACCCGTCACTACCTACAGGTCAAGGAATATTAACCTTGTTTCCATCGACTACCCCTTTCGGACTCGTCTTAGGGACCGACTAACCCTGCTCAGATTAACTTTAAACAGGAAACCTCAAGTTTTCGGTGGGAGTGTTTTTCACACTCCTTACGCTACTCATGTCAGCATTTGCACTTCCAATACCTCCACCCGACCTCACGGTCGACCTTCGACGGCTTATGGAACGCTCCGCTACCATTGTCACGGGAATACCCGCAACAATCCGCATTTTCGGTATGCAACTTTAGCCCCGGTACATCTTCGGCGCAGGAAAGCTTGTTTAGACTAGTGAGCTGTTACGCTTTCTTTAAAGGATGGCTGCTTCTAAGCCCACCTCCTAGCTGTCTTGGCCTTCCAACATCCTTCCACACTTAGTTGCAATTTGGGGACCTTAAATGGCGGTCTGGACTGTTTTCCTCTTCACCACGGATCTTAGCACCCGTAGTGTGTCTGCCGCAGAACTATTACTGGTATTCGGAGTTCAGCTGAGCTCAGTAAGATTTTACTCCCCCTAACCCATCAGGTGCTCTACCCCCAGCAATATATTTATGCGACGCTCTACCTAAATAGATTTCGCGGAGAACCAGCTATTTCCAGGTTTGATTGGCCTTTCACCCCTAGCCACAGCTCATCCCCTGGTATTGCAACACCAGTGGGTTCGACCCTCCAGTACGTCTTACCGCACCTTCAGTCTGGCCATAGCTAGATCACCTGGTTTCGGGTCTAATCCATTGAACTAATCGCCCTGTTAAGACTCGCTTTCGCTACGCCTACACCTGATACGGCTTAAGCTTGCTCAATAAATTAAGTCGCTGACCCATTATACAAAAGGTACGCCGTCACCCGCAGACACCACCCCGAAGGACGATGCTCAGGCTCCGACTGTTTGTAAGTGTCCGATTTCAGGATCTATTTCACTCCCCTAACAGGGGTTCTTTTCACCTTTCCCTCACGGTACTAGTTCACTATCGGTCGCCAAGTAGTATTTAGGCTTGGAGGGTGGTCCCCCCACGTTCAGACAGGATTTCACGTGTCCCGCCTTACTCAAGGACCTGAACAAGCATTACCTATACGGGGCTATCACCCTATCTTGCTGCCCTTTCCAGAGCATTCTAGTTTTCTTGTCCAGGCCACTGGCCTGGTCCGCGTTCGCTCGTCACTACTAGCGGAATCTCGGTTGATTTCTTTTCCTCCAGCTACTTAGATATTTCAGTTCGCTGGGTTCGCTTTGCACACCTATGAATTCAATGCGCAATGACTAGCAAGCTAGCCGGGTTCCCCCATTCGGAAATCCACGGATAAACGTTTTTTGGCAACTACCCGCGGCTTATCGCAGCCTAACACGTCCTTCTTCGCCTCTTGGCACCAAGGCATCCATCAGACACTCTTAGTTTTTTACAGTATACATCTTAGGTTATGTACAGAACAAAACCTACTTATCATACTTCTGTTTTATTTGAGACCTATTAATCTTTCGAACTTTTCAAACAACACGCTGCGTAAACAGCGACGGCCGTGCAGTCCACCGAAACCGGCACTTTTGAAAGCACGTGCTCCCAGGTTACATGGAAAGAAAAACAATGTCAACGGTTCAATTTTTACCGACTTCACCAAAGCTATGCAACAATCAACTTGCTCTGAACCCCAAGTTTTCACAAATGAATATCTTATCTTCCAAATTTGCATACTCGAATTTCACTCCTTTGCGTGGTATTACAAGAACGGATTCAAATCTACAACTTCTCGACAGAACTACCTTGAAAAATGAAAATTAAAAAGTATGCTTCCCTGATTCGGTTCCAGAGTCTTGGTGGGATGTGGTTGTGTTTTTTTCCCGCTCTATTCGTGGTTGCGCTCCTTGGAAATAGTTTCTACTCATTCTTGTGGATTCCCTTCTTTCTTTTAGGTGCTTTCCTTGTAAGATCAGCGGGCTGTATCGCAAATGATATTGCCGACCGAAATATCGATGGAAAAGTTAAAAGAACGGCTTCACGACCTATAGCATCTGGAGAGGTAAGAGTTACCGAAGCGGTATTGCTGTTTTTAATTCTACTCGTACTAGCAACGGTGTTATTGGCTTTCCTTCCTCTCGAAGCAACCGCCCTTGGAGCATTCACGATTGTAGGAGTGGTGGTTTATCCATTTTCCAAAAGATATTTTGCTTATCCTCAATTGCTCCTCGCAGTTATCTTCAATGTCGGAGCTCTTTTCGCATCGATTGTAGTTGTTAATTCTATCCATGCCTCAGCGCTTTTTGTTTATTTGGCTTGTTTTTTCTGGACGCTTTACTATGACACAATATACGGACACCAAGACAAATGCTACGATGTGGCACTCGGTGTACATTCCTTATCACTGGGAAAGTTTGGTTCGAGGGAATGGTTGAAGAAATACGCAAGGCTGGCACTCTCCTTTCTTGCTTTCTCTGCTGTGCTACCTGGACTTAACCTTCTGTATTACATTGGCTTAGCAGCTCTATTCCTTGTGGAGGAAAAATTTACGGAATCTATAAACTTAGATGATCCAAAAAACTGCGGAATGGCGTTCAAGCGAATGAATTTTGTTGGCGTGCTCATTTTCCTTATTATTCTACTAGGTAGACTATGAGCGACGAAGCCTTATTTAAAGAGTGTATGAGTCGATTTGCTACAGGAATATCAGTTGTAGCAACCAGTTTCATGGGAGAAAAGTATGGAATAACAGTTAGCTCACTCTGCTCAGTATCGCTGAAACCACAACTAATCTCGTACTGCCTCGATAGAAATTCAAGTAGGTTTGACGTCTTCTTCTCCGCGGCAGAGTTTGTGGTGAGCGTATTAGACGAAACAGCTAAGCAAACCTCAATTTCATTCTCGCAGAATAATACCCAAGCATGGAAAGAAGAATTTTCAACGGGCTTGGAATTAAAAAAAGCATTGTGTTGGGTGTATTGTCGCACCAGATATCGGTACGATGCCGGCGATCATAAAATCATCGTCGCCGCGGTAGAGAAAAAAAAGCTTAATGTTTCAAAACCCCTTCCTTTGGTCTACTATAGGAAGGGTTACTGCTCAATCAGGTAGATAGACGCAACAGCTAAAAGCCCAAAAAGCATCAAGTTTCCAGCAAAACAGCGGTGAGGTGTAAGTGGTGTCTCTCATAGTGGTTAATAGATCTGGCTCTCATGTCCTTAGATAAAAAAATCAAAGCATCCGTAAGAAATCTGAACGTTTTCTATAAAGCAAAACATGTTCTTAAAGATATAAACTTCAACATCTATTCAAAATCCGTAACTTCGCTTATAGGCTCGTCCGGATGTGGAAAAACAACCCTTCTAAGATGCTTCAACAGAATGAATGACTTCTTTGATGATTGCAGGATCACGGGTGAGCTGCTGATAGACAATTATAATATCTATGCTCCAACGGTAGATGTGGTAATGCTACGTGCTAGAGTTGGAATGGTGTTCCAAAAACCAAACCCTTTTCCAAAATCCATATATGATAATGTCGCTTACGGTCCGCGGCTCCAAGGAATAACAAATAAACGTGGTCAATTAGACGAAATTGTCTGTAAGAGTCTTCTACGGAGCGGACTTTGGGAAGAGGTACACGAGAATCTGCATCAAAATGCAATGGAACTTTCAGGAGGACAACAACAAAGACTCTGCATAGCTAGAGCTGTAGCAGTTAAACCAACTATACTCCTAATGGACGAGCCCTGTTCTGCTCTTGATCCAAAAGCAACAAAACTCATAGAGGACCTTGTAATAGAACTAAAAAAGAAATTCACCATCATAATTGTGACACATTCCATGAAGCAAGCCAGGAATATCTCAGACGTAATCGTGTACCTAGAAAAAGGAAAAATTGTGGAATATGGACAGACAGAGGAAGTATTCAAAAAATTGAAAGAAGATTCTATGAGAAACTACTTTAGCACAAACGATTGATGGGAAACGGTGATAAGCTTGAAAGCAAACCTCTAGCAAAAAGCTCACTTCACCCAGCAAAAACTTACTGTCTCGTTTTCTACTTTAAATGGTCAGTGGTGCACTTGATAGGAATCGAACCTACGGCCTTTGCTTCCGGAGAGCAACGCTCTATCCACTGAGCTACAAGTGCGTACAGCGATCCTAGCACATCAGTTGACTACTTAGAACAACTTGATCCACCCACACTGATGGTAGAACCATATATCCTGAACTGCTGTCATAAAGAATCAAATTCTTGCGAAAATAAAAAGTTTGGTCTAAGCACGCCCATTACCAAGAAAAAATTACCATCTTTTTAGTTAACACAACAACATACAGACGTGAACAACAAGAAATTGTGGAGCCACATCAATGATTCTACATCACTGTAAGGAGGATCAACCCAAGCAGACCAAAACATGTGTCAACCATTAAGGTCTTGTACGCATTCTGACTGCTCCACCTAAAAACCTGGAATGGCTAAATACAAAAATCATGAAGCCTCGGATACCCAGGAGAAACTGATTCACCTGCGCATAGAGTTGTAGCAATACAAAGCAAACTAATTGCTTCACAAACAGATAGATGCATGCACACCTAGCTGAAATCTTGCCGGGCTTGCTTTCTTGCCCAATCACGATCCTTGATGTCCTGACGTTTATCATGTTTTTTCTTACCTTTTGCTAAGGCAAACTTCACTTTTATAAGCCCATTTTCGTTTACGTATATAGATAATGGAACTAGAGTTAGTCCTTTGGTTCTTACTGCGCCAGATATTTTATTTAGCTGTCTTTTGTGAACAAGTAATTTCCGAGATCTAGTGGGAACGTGATTGAACCTACTTGCAGGCTTATAGGGTGGAACATGCATATTATTAAGCCACAGTTCAAAACGCCTAAAGGCAACAAAGGCCTCGTTTAATGAAGCTGAATGATACTTTAAAGCCTTAACTTCCGTTCCAAGTAAGACAATCCCGGCTTCAAATTCATCAATTAGTGAGTAATCAAATCGGGCCTTTTTATTGATTGCAATGACTTTCATTCTGTGGACGCTACCTGCACGTAGATCCTAACACTCTATTACTTGGTGAGAAAGTGAGAACATTTTTACGTTATCAGCAAGACAAGATCCCTACAAAGCTGCATCCTACAATTATCATCTTTACCATCGGGATCGAGTAACCCTATACACTAGGACTGTTATCACATTGACCTGGTCATAATAAAGCGATTTAATCATGACTGATCCCAAGTACGGTGATAATAAAGTAGTAGAAGTTCTCACGAAATGCAGGCAATCATCGAAGTTCGCAAACCATACTCAGACCCGAGAATCACAACACTTGAAAGTAATGGTGTTATCAATATTCGAGAAGTCGTCGATGCGTACCGATTCTATTCTACAGATTGTTCTTTGAAAGACAATCTCTTAGAGATCGCGCACGCATTAACTAATCATGTCTCAGAACAGTTCAGATGCTTCATTTACGAGCCGGATAAAAACAAAATAGAAATTCTTGAGACCAACAAAACAAGTTACCACGAAGGCAATAGTATTCTATGGGATTTCAGAAGATGCTATACAAGCAACTTCTGGATAATAGAAAAACAGCCTCTCCAAGGAGTAAAAAACTCTTTAGCGGAAGTGATCCTAGGCATTGTGAGCACGTTACTGCAACAAAAGGGTATCAACGCAATAGAACAATGCATACAAGTAGAGACGAGCCTACTAATGATAGGAACAGGTAGGTTGCCTGACCTTAACCTACTGTACAACCCTATGATTGAAGAGCTCTCACTGGAAAAGGTCCATAGCAAAAAAGTTGCCTTTTGTTATTCCCATGAAATGGACAGCGTCACTTTTTCTGGCGATACAAAAGATCTGACTTTAGAGGAATTAGCTTCTTTCAACTGTCAGAACGCACTAAACCTCAGCGACATTCAGCTGTCCAAAATAGTTGAGTACTTTAGGCTGCAGGAAGGTAGGAGCTACGTGCGGGATATAGAGCTCGAGACTATCGCACAGACTTGGTCTGAGCACTGCAAGCACAATATCATGTCTTATCCTATAGATGACCTACAAGAAGGAATATTCCGGGGATACATAAAGAAATCAACTGAAACAATCATCAGAAATAACCCAAATCATATCTGTGCTTCCGTATTCACTGATAATGCAGGTGCAATTTGGTTCGACAAGGATTATCTCATCTGCGTGAAAGTTGAAACACATAATAGCCCTTCTGCATTAGAACCATTTGGAGGCGCAATGACAGGGATTCTCGGAGTTAACAGAGATATCTTGGGTTTTGGCCTTGCAGCAAAACCTATAGCAAATTATTATGCCTTCTGCGTTGAAGATCCAGACACCGAAAACCAAGACTTGTACCATGATTCACACAAGACAAAGCCCAAACTGGATTCGCGAACCATCCTCAAAGGAATAATTCGTGGTGTCAACGCTGGAGGTAATTGTTCTGGCATTCCAACCCCACAAGGCGCACTTTATTTCAGTAGTGCATTCAGAGCAAAACCACTTGTGTTTGTTGGATGTGCAGGCATTATTCCAGCAAAAATTGCAGAAAAAGAATCCTGGGTAAAAGCACCAAGAGACGGGGACCTGATTGTCATAGCAGGTGGAAGAACTGGAAGAGACGGCATACATGGCGCAACTTTTTCCTCGACTGGGATAACAGACTCAAATGTCAAAGGTACTGAGGTTCAATTAGGCGATCCTTTTACGCAGAAAAAACTTTCCGATGCAATAATACGTGAAGTAAGAGACGCAGATCTCTGTAACGCCATCACCGATAATGGAGCCGGTGGTTTATCTTCATCTGTTGGAGAAATGGGAAAAAATGGCTTTGTGGTGCATCTAGAAAAAGTGCTTTTGAAGACAATAGGACTCGCACCGTGGGAGATATGGATCTCTGAGTCTCAAGAAAGAATGACATTTGCGATTCCACGTGAAAAGTTAGAGGCTTTTGGGCGCATTATGACCAAACATGGCGTTGAGTTTGCCGTCATAGGCGAATTTAACAGGTCCGGCCGGGGACTTATCACTTTTGAAGGCAAGACTGTCTTTGATTTGTCATTATGCTTTCTGCATGATGGAAACCCTACAATCCATTTACAAACTAAAAAACCAAGAGAAATGCGAGGACAGCCTCATGTGAGTTTCTCATCCCTTGAGGAAGCAATTAGAGATAAAAACGTTTGTAGTAGAAAGTTCATAGCAGAGCAATACGATCATGAAGTTCAGGGGACATCTATACTAAAACCACTACAAGGAAAAAATGAAATTTTTTCAGACGTAACAGCAATAAAACCGCTGTACAACTCTAGGAAGTGCATAGGGCAATCACAAGACCTAGCAATTATAACACGCGATCCATACTTGGATACGTGTTCTTCGATTGAAAAGGCAGTAAGAAACCTGGTGACAATTGGAGTAAACCCTCAAAAGATTGCTCTTCTAGATAATTTTTGTTGGTCCGACTCGAATGACCCAGAAAAACTATGGTTACTAAAAGAAGCTGGAAGAGCTTGTCACGATACATCTATAGCTTTAGGCACGCCTTTCATTTCCGGAAAGGACAGCATGTTTAATGATTTTAGTGGATATACTACCTCAGGTGCGAAAGTCAAAGTTTCCAACATTCCATCATTGTTAATAACCGCAGTCGGAATAATAGATGATTATGAAGATATAGTCTCACTGGATGCAAAATACCCGGAGGATTTAATATACCTAATCGACATGAAAGTGGAAGTAAAAAGGGCCTTGGAAATTTTCGGACGCTACTACTCGGCACTAAAAAATCAACTAGTCGCTTCCGCTATTCCAGTGGGGCTGGGTGGAAGGCTTGTATCAATCGCAAAAATGCTTATAGCCAACGGCCATGGGGGAACAATCTTCCTTGAAAACAACAAGGACAATCTTGAAAAATCACATGAAATTGTTGTCACTGTTGCACCAAAAAACGAATTAGCTTTCAGGGAGACATTTTTGGATACAGAGATTACAAAAATTGGTACGGTTACACGTGAAGCGGCAGTGGAAATAGGAAAATCCACCAAGATAGAGGTTGATGCACTATTGTCATTATACAAGCGCATCCTACTCTAGTTTGACTTACAGAGGCATGGTACAGAGAGAAAGAAGTATCAATTTGAGCACTGTGAGTGCGTGCAAACTTCGTTAGTTCTTTTGAACGGCTGTTAACCCTTGATAGGTGTTATGTATGCAGCACCGGTGTAACAAGTTCTTGTAGATCCCACACTTTCATAGAAAAAGTGCCTGCCCGTTGCAAGTTCGCGGAAAATTTTCAATTGTACTTGAAAGAATGCCAAAGCCAGAAATTTAATCTGCCGCATCTTTGTATAGAAGATCTATTTTTCTAGGTGTCACAAAGACTCCATAGAAGGTAAACCAAAACACTCTTTTACAAAACAATTTTTCACAAAAGTGTAAGTCATAGGAAGCTTTCTTTACACTCAAAATTCTGCTACCAGTTCTATGCACACTTGCCTCACGCGTCGTAGACAAGTCTTCAGACGAAAGCACTCTGCTAGAAGACAAAAGACCGTTTATCAACCATAAGGGTCTAACCGAAGGTTTAAAAGCAAGTTAGTGACACATAAATCCGTCGCATCAACCTCACAGAGTAAAAACAAATAAGATATACTCACCACCCTGGAGACCTTTCGCTTCTAGCCCATTTCTCTAGAAATAAGACCAAAAACAATGCTGGAAGACCTAAGACAATGCTTGTAACAAACAGTGCCGTCCAACCAAAGTAGTCAGCAATTAGCCCTGCAATCACGGGTAAAACCGCACGATCTACTATAAATAGAGAACTGAAAATTGCATATACGCTCCCGGAAAAGCGAGCCTTACTTGCCAGTCCCGAGATATACCCAATAATGGCCGTGGTAGCAATACTCCCACAAATATTTTCCGTTGCTATGGTCATGTACAGCAACGGAAGATTGTATCCTACCTTTGACTGCACAACAAACATCACATTTGAAAGCATCTGCACTACGGCTCCAAAAACAAGCCCCTTGATAATCCCATACCTATAGACAATTTTTGAACCAATAACACCCCCAACAATAAGAAAAAGCAAACCAAATGTTTTTGCAACAACTGCAATTTCAGTCAGTGAAAAGCCGATGTCTAAAAGAAATGGAGAAATCATCGTCGCTATGAGTGAATCACAAGAACGATATATAACAACCAAAATGATGATATAAACACTCTTCTTTATTTGTAGAATCTCTCTAAGTGGTTGGATGATTGTTTCAGGAAGGAAAGATCGTGAATTGGTACTCATTTCCTTTTGTGAAGCTTTCAGTTTTGGTTCACCCATGCACAAAACCGTTATACTAGCACTCAAGCTTAAAAAGGCTGAGAAGATATAGAGTATCCTCCAATTAATAAAATCCTCACACAATCCATATGAGTTACAAAGATAATCAACTAGAAAAAGGGTTAGAGCGCCACTGATCAAATGTGCGACCCTCCATCCAAGTAAAACGTTAGAAGAACCTATTAATTGCTCCTTTGTTCTCAAAATAGAAATTCGATAGTTATCAATCACAACTTCCTGAAGGGAAGAAAAAAATGCGACGACCAAAGCAAAAAAGCCCATAAGATATATATTTCTTAAGGGATTCGTGAAGCTCAGTCCGACAATTGAGAAAAAAACACACTGCTGTAATAGCAGTATCCACCCTCTTTTTTGCCCGAAGCATCGACCAAGTATTGGGACAGTATAGAGGTCAAAAAATGGTGCAAATAGGAACTTTACTATGTATGGTATACCCACGAGGGCAAACAACCCAATACTCGAACAGTTTACACCAGCCTTTGCTAGCCACACACTTAGAGTGGGCGCGACGAGGACAGTTGGGATACCACAGGAAAACCCAAGAAAAAAGGCAGCAACGACCTTCATGTAGAAATTTAGTAACAACTTCCCTCTTCTCACTCTGTACAGGAATTACACACGCAGGGACAAATCGTAGAAGAACCCCATAATCGTTTATCATTAGATTAACCGCTTTTGGAGCTAAATAAAATCCAGATCTTTACTTATACTTTTAAAAACTTCAATAATAAATCACCCTCGCTTACATTTTGACCGTGCATCACGCAGACTTCCTTCACAGTACCAGCTCGTTCGGCAGTGATGGTGTTCTGCATTTTCATTGCTTCGACTAAAAACAACGGATCACCTGGTCTGATCATGTCACCAACACTAACGTAAATGCTTACTACGACCCCTGTCATTGCAGACATAATTTTATCTGATTGTTGTATACCTGAAGCATTCTTTTGTACGGATACCCACTTCGTATACACTTCCTTAGGAAGAGCAATACATAGCAATGAAAAACCATCGTACTCAACTCGTTTGTATAATTGATCAGTGTTGAAGAACCTCGCGGCAAACGCTTCATCATTGATCTTTGCAAGAAACAGGCCTTCTTTTGTTGCTCTCAGAGACTCAACAATATATCGCTCCTTAGCAAGAGTGAAGCTAAATGTACCCATAGCAATAGAGACATCAACTTCATATTCCTGACTCCCAAGTCTTACAATAAAGGGACGACTTTCTTCAAACGAACCACTCCATATGTCTAACATGGCATATAAAGTCACTGCAATAAAGCGCAGGGCCGCACATTTATCGAGAGACTCATACCAACTTACCCCTTGGTACTGCTTTTCTATAAAATGGGTGCTTATATTTCCATTAATAAAATCAGCATTACGAAACAGGGATTCTAAAAAAACTAAATTATTCTTTACACCCACTATGCACGTCATCTGAAGCGCCTCACACATTCTTTCTAACGCATCAGAACGCGTTCTACCCTTCACGATAATCTTTGCCATCATTGGATCATAAAACATACCAACCTTGGAGCCCGTACCTACACTACTTTCAACCCTGACATCAGTAGGAAAATCAGCACAACATACGAAACCACTCGTTGGCATAAAGTTGTTCATGGGATCCTCTGCATATATGCGTGCTTCAAATGACCAACCGTTAAACTTCGTAACACTTTTCTTTTTTGATAGATCATCGCCCTCAGCGATGCGGATCATCTCTTCGACTATATCAATATCAGTAATCATTTCGGTTACCGGGTGTTCAACTTGGATGCGAGCATTCATTTCCATAAAGTAGAAATTTCGCTCCTGGTCTAGTATATATTCCACCGTCCCAACAGAAGTGTAACCAGCTGCACGGGCTAATCTAATAGACTGTTCATACATCTTTTCTCTGAGTCCCCGATCAAGTGCAAGACTGGGAGCCTCCTCAACAACCTTTTGATGCCGCCTCTGTACCGAACATTCTCGCTCACCCAAACAAATAACGTGGCCATTTTTGTCAGCAATCAGCTGTATTTCTATATGTCTGGGGTTCGTTATATATTTCTCAATGAAAATTCGTTCATCAGCAAAGAAATTCAGAGCCTCATGACAAGCAAGCTGCATAGCTTCGCGTAACTCCTCTTCTCTATTGACCAACCGCATTCCTTTACCTCCCCCTCCGGCGGCAGCCTTTATCAGAACTGGGAAACCTATTTCTTTCGCAATAGAGACAGCTTGTTCATAATCAGAGATTTCCCCTAAATACCCGGGTACAAGATTGATTGAGGCCTCCTGAGCAATCTTTTTTGCCATCACCTTATCACTCATCATGGAGATGCACTCTGAGCTAGGACCAATAAAGGTAAACCCAGCTTGCTCAACAGATCGGGCAAAACTAGGATTTTCAGACAAAAACCCATACCCAGGATGTACAGCATCTGCCCCACTTTTTTTGACCGCTGTGAGTATGGATTCCATATTGTTATAGCTCTCACTAACGGTAACACCCCCTATGTAGATTGCTTCATCTGTATGCCGAATATACTCCGCATTAACATCGAGATCGGAATAAATAGCAACACTCTTCTTACCCAATTTTTTTAAGGTACGTGCTATCCTTGATACTATCTCCCCGCGATTAGCAATTAGGACTTTTTGTATTGACATCTAGGTAAACTGAATGAATTTTTCTTGCAAGCAAGTCTGCAGCACTAATGATCTCTATTTTCCCTTTAGCCTCACACCCAGGTCCAGGTATGCTGTTAGTGACAACAATCCTATCTATCTGTGAGTCCATAATTTTCTGTCTTGCGCTACCAGAAAATACGCCGTGGGTAACAAACGCAGCAACAGATTTTGCACCAAGCTCCTTAAGTTTAGCAGCCGAATTGCAGAGGGTCCCCCCACCACAGACGATATCATCAACTATTATGCAGTCTCTACCATGAATTTCCCCAACCACCTCAGTAACCTCGGATAGACATGCTCTGGGCCTGCGTTTATTCATGATAACAAGATTTGTGCCCAGCTCTTCGGAGAGAGGCTTTAACTTTTTTACAGCACCCACATCGGGAGCAACAAGGGCCATATTGTGACCCACATGCACACTTTCCTTAAGCAGCGTCCACGGAAGAATGTTGTACACTGGGATCTCGAAGAAACCCTCAAATTGAGGAAAGTGTACATCTAAGACAAAAAGCAATGAAATCCTCTCTCCAATAAGGCGTGCAACTACTTTTGCTGAAATGGCAGAGCCAGGCGCGACAATCCTATCGGCACGAGCATAACCAAAATATGGGGAGACTAAAGCAATATCACGTACCCCTAGTCTGTTCAAAGCATCCACGATGAATAAAAATTCCATTATGTCAGCATCACTACAAAGACTCTGGATGACGAGCACCTTAGTTCCAGGAATAACATCTTCATGGTGCACAAGAACATCACTTTCGCCATCAGGAAATCTATTTGCCTGTGCACGAACCACAGCCAGGTTAAGGAGCGACGCTATTTCCTGGCCAAGTTTCCCAGCTTTGCTACCCATGAGGACTTTCATGTTATTAGCACAACAGCCACGTTGAATTTATTAGAAAAGGATATCGAATACGGTAAAACAAATCCACCACAAGGGGTCACGTTCTCAAAGAAACGGCAACACAAAAAGAACACCGTACCGACGTACGAACCTGAAAAGATACCCATGCAACAAGGAACCTATCCATCAAACCTGCTGAACTTCTCTCACTTCAGGAATATAGTACTGAAGCAGATTCTCTATACCATCCTTGAGAGTGACAGAAGCACTAGGACAACCGGCACACGCACCCTGAAGTTTCAGATATACAATCCCATCCTTATAACCCTTAAATACAATGTTACCACCATCTTCGATAACGGAAGGTCGGACTTTAGTATCTATAATTTCCTGTATTTTCTTAGAAACCTCGTCGGTGCATTCGACTTCCTCGTCTTCTGTGACAGGTCGAACAAAATCGGATCCAGTAGTAAAATACTCAACCAGCACACCAAAGATCTGTGGCTTCAATACATCCCATTCTGCATCTTCAGTTTTGCTCACAGATACAAAATCCACCCCAAGCATTACACCGCAGACACCTTGTATTTCCCAAAGCATCTCAGGAAGTTTATGACCAGAGGCATCACTAAACGTGACAAAATCAGCAGTTCCACTATCAAGTATTTTTACACCAGGAAAAAATTTTAGTACGTTCGGATTCGGGGTGTGCTCAGTTTGGATAAACATACTTTAAGTGCACCGGACAATTACTTGTTAACTACGGCCGGATTATAATATACAATACCTACTAGTTTCAACGCTCATAAATGTTCTTTACGATCTTGCTGATTTTGCTGCTAGTGATTCTCTTGCCGATATTGTTTCTGCTGGTGGTTGCGTTTATCTACAGGAAGAAGTTTAAACTTTCTGAAAATTTCTCACAGATATACGATACCGTTTACGAAATGATGAAAAGCGGAAACTTCAGCTTTGAGAATTTACAGCAGTTTCAGCAAGGAGTATCGTTTTCTGATTCAACAGGAAAAATGTCTAAGGCACAGGCACGAGAAATTCTCGGGGTATCTGTGAATGCCAGCAAGGCAGAAATCAATAAGGCGTACCACGCCCTGGTACAGAAAGTACATCCTGATAAGGGTGGTTCACACTATTTCGCACAGCAACTTAACAAAGCCCGGGATACGCTTGTAAAGTAGCATTGAAGGTTACTTGATGTGATCCTTGCATGTGCTAAGATGGCGCATGTACTTTATATCTCCTCTATGTTGTCAGTTGGTCGGAGGCCAGCTCACCTTCCGCATGATGCACCACCCAAAACCGTTTCATGTACCAAGTGATGTTTTGTAGAACACACATTTTACTTAACAAACCACATATGTTAGCATTTCGCTGTTCTTGGTCGGTGTATGTTTAAGTTCCTAAGCCAGATGCAGCTGACCCGCTTCTTTGTTGGTTTCAGGACCGTCTTGTGGTACTTTTTTGCACCAAAGGTTACGATAAAATATCCACAAGAGAAGGGACCCATAAGTCTGCGTTTCAGAGGTGAACACGCGCTAAGACGCTACAAAAATGGGGAAGAGCGTTGCATAGCTTGTAAGTTATGTGAGGTGGTCTGTCCTGCCCAGGCAATCACGATTGAAGCAGCTCCCAGAGAATCTGATGGAAGTAGGCGTGCCACAAAATACGATATAGATATGACTAAGTGCATTTATTGTGGCTTTTGTCAGGAAGCTTGCCCTGTAGATGCAATTGTTGAAGGACCGAATTTTGAGTTTGCAAGGGAAAATCGTGAAGATTTGCTCTATGACAAAAAAAAATTACTCGATAATGGCAGTAAATGGGAAAGTGCATTAATTAAGATGCTCAATAGAAATGACACAACTCATTGATGGTTTCCGAATTGCCGCAGGTATCTGTGAATCTATTGCAACTTCTGTAGCACACCTCAGGAAAAACAATGGCTTAGTACCTAGTCTGAGAGTCATCATTGTTGGTGAAAACCCGGCAAGTCAAGTGTATGTTCGAAGTAAACAGAAAAAAGCAGAGTCGCTTGGTATAGACGCAGAGACTATAGCACTACCGAAAGATACAAGTGAGGTAGAACTAATAAGGTTAGTAAACTCCTTGAACGACGACACCAGCATAAATGCTATACTCGTCCAACTACCATTGCCTCCTCATATTAATCCGACCAGAATTATTGAATCAATTGATTCAAAAAAAGACGTTGATTGTTTCCATCCTGAGAATGTGGGCAGACTAGCTCTCAGTAAAGATGCGTTGTTAAAACCATGTACCCCAGCAGGCTCTCTATATCTAATAAAATCGGCTTTGGGAGACAATTTGTCTGGTATGGATGCCGTTGTCATAGGGCGTTCGAACATTGTTGGTAAGCCAATGGCGATGCTTCTGTTGCATGAAAATTGCACTATCACGCTCACACACTCTAAAACTAGGAATATACAAGAAAAAACCAGACAAGCGGATATCGTCATCTCAGCTGTTGGCATACCGCATTTTGTAAAAAAAGACTTCATCAAGCCCGGAGCGACTGTTATAGATGTCGGAATGAATAAAGTGGATGGTAAATTAGTCGGCGACGTTGATTTTGAAGACGTTCTTCAAAAAGTGAAGTTCATTACACCTGTACCAAGAGGCGTCGGTCCAATGACAATCGCTTTTCTCATGCTAAACACGGTAATTACGACATGCTTGCAAAACAAGTTGGAGCATCAAGAGGTGATTGGAACTGTAATCCAGAAACTCTAGCGCAGGCCAATTGATTGACACCACAAACCTAAAGCAGAGCGAGAGACCGGATGGGGTGGGATTCGAACCCACGGTATGCTTCCACATACGGCAGTTTTCAAGACTGCTGCCTTAAACCACTCGGCCACCCATCCACCGAGGAAGTTAACATAAAGCAGATTATCTTGCAATCTATGCGGATAAAAGAACCATCACAGTCCTGTTCCAGAGGATGGAAATAACGAATATTAATTAAAATCTTTGCTATATTGTAATATAAGTAAATTAACATAAGTTCCAATAAAATCTAAAAAATGCATAATCCTAAAAAGTCAGCTCCTGAAGATCCTAGTAGTTCTGATACTTCTCCACCAACAAGATCCAGCGCATCAACACCTTCATCTCCTATATCTGCCTCCACTGACGATCGAGGAGGCTCCGGAAGTGACGGAAACCCTAAACACGACCACCCGTATGCCGCACCTGGACCTGACAACTTACCTGGAAACTATGAGCCAGACCTGGCGGAAGTGTACGATTACTGCCGAACCATTCTGACTTGCGAGACAGGCGGCAATGTGAATGAGGCATGGAATTGGCTAGAGCAGACTTCCGAAGCAGTTCTGGCGTCATCAGAGTTCAAGGAAGAATGTCGGAATCTGAATATAGCTCTTCCGCCGGAGACAGAACCCACCCCACAGCGCTCTCAACCACGTCGTCGCGCGGCAGAAGGTGTCCGTCTTCTAGTACGTGGCATAAGTACAGCAAGCTTTAACCCTCCGGAAAGTAAACACAGAAAATTAGATACAACCTCTCAAGACGACGGACAGCCCAGTACATCAGGTGCCAGTTGTGCTGCTGTTACATCGAAACAAAGAAGATCAAGCGGATCCTCTAGTGATGGCTCTATAGATCCTACAGGGAAAACTCAAACCACACCTAGAAGCAAATTAGCCCACGCTGAAAGTCAAAGTCATTCATCAAACTCAGGAAAAGGGCACCAATAAGACGGAAAAACGAGTAGTAAGAAGATCCAAAAAGTGCACCCATACTTGTCGAAACCACATTTAACTTATCCCCCACTAAACGACGTAGCATAGGAAATGTGGTATCAAAAGTATGGAGCTAATTATTCTCTGACAAATATACGGACATCATTTCGTTATTGAAGCGATCGTAGCTGGTGATCTTCACATTATCATTTAGGAGATCAATAATTCCAAATCCATACTCCAACCGTGAGTCGCTAGCATTAGCAGTTTTCCAATGTGAAAGAAGGGCTCCACTGTTACCCGAAATAAACTGTACGTGTCCATCTAACCTAACAAATTGTGCGACATGCACATGCCCTGACATTATTAACTCTATTTCTTTCCTTAGATCTTTGAAGATTGTTATATTTCCTTCATACAGGCCCTTCTTATTTTTAAATACCAGAGGTCTATGTGTCACAATCCAAGTCCTTTTACCATTATTAAGATCATTGATATGTGCAATGTCTTCACAAAGTTTCTCTTCAATCGATGAATCCGTTATTACAATATCGAACCCATTAAGCGAAACTGTATACGGGGGCTCATAATCCAAGCACTTCTTTACACTACCGAGAAAATAGGTCCAGCCTTTACCGCCAGTGCTACAGTACTCATGATTTCCCCTTGCCAAAAGCAACGGAGTGTTAGAGCGCAACAACTCGGCAGCTGGAAGGAAAAAATCCTCTTTCCATGTCCTCCAACTGTTTACTCTATTTCCCTCTCTGTAAACGTAGTCTCCAACGTGGATAACTATCTCCGGATCGTGTTTTAGCACAGCATCCACTGTTTCTTTGAAAAACCATTCTTTTCCACAATCTTGTGGAAAGAAAAAATGGTTATTACGGCAGCCCGTATCCCCAATTACGGCTATTTTTGTAACCGCGTCCTTATTGAATCGTGGAAGAATCTCTTTATTACCAAAAATGAATGATTGGGGAAGATCCTCAAGATTCAATTTATAAACACAACTCAATGGAAAAGAGCCATCTGCAGCATGATGCTGATCCATTAAATGCTCAACACCATCGACCACAACCTTTGGACAAACATCTGCCTCCTCAACTACAAAACGGAACCACAATTGATTATCACCCATGAGTTGGAACCAGTGAAAACTTTCACCAGATGCGCTTCCAAATAGTAAAAAGCAAAGAAAACTAACATTTATCGTCCATTTCATACCTGACTCTCGAAAGAGGGAACCCAAAAAAGACACAATATTTTTCCAAAATCCACCACCCTTCTCTTTTTCACAGAAACTAGTTCCACGCACGTTAGAATTTAACGTCACTGAGACAACGAACCTACCGTACACAAAAAACAAGAGTACACTCACACAAAACTGCCAAGTGTAACTACAAAAATATGAACACAAAGGGTAAATAATTTTTATATAATCTAAACTACGAAAAAAACACCCTGCTGGAGCTGCATCGTTACTTAAGTAGGATGCTTCCCGCTACTGCCGACGGAGGTCGATAGAAATACATTTAGCAATTCATCCAGAGAACTACTCTCGCCATATCAGTCGGCAAATGTATGAGAAACGTATCCAAGCTGATAGATAGTCTTCGAATCGCATTGAACTACTTTCCATGCAATCAATATTTCACCGCATACTCTTGTTCAGCAGAAAATTTCAGTATATAGGAATGTTTATTACGCCAGGTGGATTGTTGCACTCTTACAGAAGTGCTACAATTCTGGCGTATTGCTTTGCTCAATTCCAGGCGGAAGTAGTTCAGTTGGTAGAACGCAACCTTGCCAAGGTTGAGGCCGAGGGTTCGAGTCCCTTTTTCCGCTCCCTTTTTTTGCACATGTCTAACTACAGTAGTGTCTTTGCTCGAGCTCTCGATACAATCAAGAATGAAAAGCGTTACCGTGAATTTGTCAACCTTGCGCGAATCTCTGGTGAGTTCCCCTGTGCTATAAACGAGGAAACAAACGAAAAAATAGTCATATGGTGCAGCAATGACTATCTAGGAATGGGACAGAACTTTACAGTTTGTGACTCCATGAAAGAGACCATCGACAGGATGGGTGCCGGAGCTGGTGGTACTAGGAATATTTCCGGAAATAATAAGGAAGTGGTTCTCCTAGAAAAGACAATTGCGAAGTTACATCAGAAAGAGGCTGCTTTGTCTTTTGTTTGTGGCTACGTTGCCAATCTTGCTTCGATATCCACAATTATCTCGCTCATGGAGAATTGTATCGCGTTTTCTGATCAGTATAATCACTCATCGATAATAGAAGGTATCAGAACAAGTCGCTGCGAGAAGAGAATTTTTCGCCACAACGATGTCAATCACTTAGAAAAGTTGCTTTCACAGGTTCCTAAAGGGGCTTATAAGATAATAATTTTCGAGTCGGTATACTCAATGGACGGGGACGTCGCACCAATAAAAAAGATTTGTGATCTTGCGGAGAAATATAATGCCCTTACGTACATCGACGAAGTGCACGCCGTAGGGATGTATGGTAAACACGGTGGAGGAATCACAGAGGAAATGGATCTGGTGGATCGAGTAGATATAATCCAGGGAACACTTGCAAAAGCATACGGCGTCATAGGCGGATATATAGCAGCTAAGGCTGATATAATCGACATCATCAGAAGCCACGCGTCCGGATTCATTTTTACTACAGCACTTCCACCCGTAATCGCAAGCGCTGGCAGAGCAAGCATCACACATCTATATGACAGTGATGAGGAAAGAAGAAAACAAAAGGAGAATGTTGCAAAACTCAAAGCGATGTTTAAAGCAAATGGTATCCCATATAAGGACGCCCCAACACACATAATACCTGTCATAATTGGGCACCCAGAGGAGTGCAAATACGCATCTAAAACTTTGCTAGAAGAATTCAAGATTTTCATCCAGCACATAAACTATCCAACGGTTCCACGCGGCACAGAACGCCTGAGGATCACACCAACACCCCAGCATACCGATACAATGATGGAAGAACTTGTGTTCGCGCTAAAAGAAGTACTCGGGAGAATACAACACAAAAAAAGCGCAAGGGGTGCAATTTAACTGCGCACCCGGGCAGGGCGGAGCTGACTCAGTACGGCACCACACGGAGCTTCTGCTTTCTTATCTTGCGCCTAGTTTCTACAGCCCTCCTGTGCCTCTTTTCAGAAGGCTTCTCAAAAATACGCTTCCTTCCTGGTGTTATACCTTCTCTTGATAAATGTTGCTTCAGCCTACGAAGCGCCTGTTCAACATCTCCATGATGAACCATAAAAACTTGTCCCAAACTATGCCTCCTGTTCAAGATAACACCGGAGATTCTAACATATCAGAGCTAAAAAACACCATCTCACCAAGGGTATTTACTCTCCTCGAACAGATTTAATAAAGTCCTCTGGGGGATAGTACCGCTCATCATGTTTGACTAGGACTCTTTTAGCAAGAAGCAGCCCGCCCTCAAATCGAGCAACAACTACGACATTTATCCCATCCTGCACAAGTGAAGGTAGGATACCCTCATAAAGCACCTCTATTTCGGCTGCACCATCAGAGAGCAAGAATCTCACACCATCTTTTGATTTCTTTATAGCCTTGATTATTCCTCCTACTTTTATTTCCCTGTTTGAAGCAACAACACGCGCAACATCACTTGGCAGATAGAAAAAGGAGATACTCTCACTGAGATTAAATAACATCAACGAAACAACTCCAGAAAAAAGTAGAATGCCTAATGATAAAAACCAAAACCTCTTCCACCGGAGAAGTAGCATGCTATACCCTTTCTATTTGCACTTCTATCAATGGAATCTTTATCCTGCTCGCCAGTGAACCACGCACAATCTTCCTCACTGTCTTCGTGACTGCCCTAAAATCACTATTTTTACCCGTTTTCAAGCTCCTCTCGATCGAAGCCAAGGCATTTTCCTTCCATCCTCCTTCCTCGCTATAACCAAATGAAACAATAGTAGGCCTCTTTAGTGATTTTCCTTTTTTGTTCATCACAAGGATTACCAAAATCATTCCACTTAATTGCAACTTCCTCCTTGTCTTGATAACGTGACTGTCAGGATGTTGTAACCTATCATTATCCACACACCAGAAGCCAACTTCTGTCTGATCGACCTTGCGTGCACCGGACGTGGAAGATATCTCAATTATATCGCCATCCATTGCAATTAAAGCGCTTTCCACACCGCATTCCAGTGCAAATTTCGCATGCTCGTGAAGATGTAGATTTTCTCCATGCACGGGAATAAGAATCTTTGGTTTAAGCAACTGATATAGCTGCTTTAACTCGTCTCTGTATGGATGTCCCGAAACATGCACGGAATGCGTTCTCTCAGTCACAACATTCACACCCACAGCAATAAACCTATTAATCATCTTTGCTATCCTCTTTTCGTTTCCTGGAATCATTTTCGAGGAAAAGATGATAGTGTCATCAGCATTGATGGCGAAACTATTATGCGTACCCTGTGAAAGCCTATTAACGGCAGCCAGCTCATCTCCTTGACATCCCGTTGCAAGAATAATCAGCGACTTTCTACTGCCACTATAGTGAGCCAATCCAATCTCATCTATGTAGTTGAGATCTTTTAAATAGCCAGTCTCTTTTGCAGCAGAAATTACAGAAAGAAGAGATCTCCCTAGAACAACAACCGTCTTTCCGTATTCATTTGCTATCCTTGTCACAGTCTCTATTCTTGCAATGTTCGAAGAAAAAAGCGTCACAACACACGCTCCACTGGCACTGGAAATAACCTCCATCAGTGGCTCCCTCAATGAGGATTCAGAATCGGACCTCCCGTGAGAAAACACATTAGTTGAATCACACACCATTGCCAGAACTCCCTTTTCCGAGAGTTCTTCAAGTCTTTTAAAATCACATGTCTTTCCAACAACGGGATCATCGTCTATTTTCCAATCCCCACTATGAATCACCACTTTATCGGCAGTATGAATTGCAATTGCATTCATTTCGGGTACCGAATGGGTCATGTTAATAAATTCAAGCGTAAAATCTCCCAAATGCAACAACTTCCCCGGCTCCACAACATGAATCGGAAATTGCACCTTATCACGGCCAATTTTTTTTAGCAGGAAATTCGCAGTGAACTGGGTAGTATATACAGGAACAGCCAATCTATCCCACAAATACGGAAGTGCCCCACAGTGGTCTTCGTGAATATGAGTGATAATTATAGCTAAAAGGTCATCCTTGCGCTCTTCGATGAAACTGATATCTGCAACAACGATGTCTATCCCAGGCAATTCCGCGTCAGCAAAACCTGCCCCACAATCGATCATGATCCACCGACCCTTGTATCCATACAAGGTGACATTCATTCCTATTTCACCAGTACCCCCAAGAGGCAAAAATATTAAATTATTATCCGTCATTTATCACCAACAATATCTACTTTCTAACTATACTTGTGTCTTAAGCAAGCATTCCCAGAAAAACCACACCACGAATATTCCCTACAAGCTTTTCAGTGAATGCGATTTGTAACACCCCCTAAGTCCACGGACGCGGAAAACAAAAAACAAGGTAAAGACGCTCGGGTCCACTATGCAGAGGGACTTCTTTGCCACACCAATCCCCGGAATCCACGAATTATAACAAAATCTCTGGAAATTGCACACAATGAAAGCTGCACAAAAAAGGAAGAAGTACAGATTCGGTACTATTTGGAAAAATCATAAAATAATCAGCTAGTCTATATTGCACTAGCACAAACCAAACTTCTTAAAGAATTGCGCTTTGCTGTTATACTTAGCAGACGTAGTCATATTTTCTCACGCGAAGGTTTACATGGAAAAAATAGAGAAAAAAAACAACAGTCTGAAAAAGTTCCATATTAAGACTTATGGCTGCCAGATGAATGTTTACGATTCAGAAATGATTGAAAAAATCGTTAGCGGACTTGGGTTCACACTCTCAGAAAGAGCTGAGGATGCAGACTTAATAATTCTAAATACCTGTAACATTAGGGAAAAAGCAGCTGAGAAACTTTACTCAGAGCTTGGGCAGATAAGACTTCTACAAAAAAAGAAGCAAGAGAGAATTCTCATCGTGGTTGCTGGTTGTGTTGCACAAGCTGAAGGCGAAGAGATAATGCGTAGAGCAGAAAATGTTGACGTAGTTGTTGGTCCACAGAGCATCCACTCGTTGCCTGAACTTATTGCAAAAGTCAACAGACAATCCGGAAAAGCAATAAAAATGGAATTTGACCCTATAGAAAAATTTGACTACTTAGCAGAAGAAACTAGGAAAAGGCGGGTACCTCAGTCATCAGCTTTTCTCTCTATACAAGAGGGTTGTGATAAATTCTGTGCGTTCTGTGTTGTCCCGTACACACGAGGAGCTGAGTATTCCAGATCAACAGAAGAAGTCTACCGCGAGGCATTAAGCCTAACAACCAAAGGCGTTAAAGAGATCACCTTACTTGGACAAAACGTGAATGGCTACCATGGGACATTGGACTCGGGAAATAAGGTACTTAACTTAGGACAACTAATTTCACGCTTAGGTAAGATTCCATCATTAAAGAGAATACGCTACACCACCTCACATCCTGTCGATATGCATAAAGAGCTTTATGATGCACACGCTAATGAAAGTAAGCTTATGCCATTCGTACATCTACCGGTCCAATCCGGATCAGACAAAATCCTAAAACAAATGAACAGGAAATACACCACCGCAGACTATCTCAAAATCATTAACGAGTTCCAGAACGCACGAAGCGATATCGCTTTTTCATCGGATTTTATAGTGGGATTCCCCGGTGAAAGCGACGACGATTTTCAGCAGACACTCGCATTGATAGAACAAGTAAACTACGCACAATGCTATAGCTTTAAATACAGTCCAAGACCTGGTACCCCAGGTGCTACTTATCCACAAATCTCTGAAGAAACAAAAAACACAAGGCTCCAAAAACTACAACAATTGCTCAAGGAAAAACAATTAGAGTTCAACAAAAAAATGATTGGAAAAACCGTTACGGTCCTATTCGACAAAAAGCACCCAGACAAAATCTCTGGAAGGACCGAATATATGCAACAAGTCTTTTCTGATGATAGCAATTTGCTGGATAAAATAGTCACCATGCGGGTAGAAGATGCATCGACATTCACGCTAAAATGCACTGCAGAAGACATCATTTCGACCTAGTGAGCATATCTTATATGGTTCAAATGCGCGCAACAAATCTTCCGCTACAACACTAATCCGCTTGGCAAAATAAATAATACCTTGGTAGAACGTGCATCGAAATGCACGTCGGAATAAGACTTGAAGAATACCAGAGTATTGCACGATATGACTGGCGTCATCCTAGTCTTTCATAGAAATCAGTTGGTAGGTTGTTCTTTCTCTGAGAATCATTTTGGTTGACCAGTATAACTATTCGTATAAGGCTTTTATTTTACTGAATATTTTCCTGGTGCTTACATTGCACTAGTTACTTCTGGAACAAGTCAGTTGTATTTGCCATCAATAGTGATTTCAGTTAGAGTTACACAAGAGGCAGTTTTGGAGAGGTGGCCGAGAGGCTGAAGGCGGCGGTTTGCTAAACCGTTATACGACCAAAAGTCGTATCGAGGGTTCGAATCCCTCCCTCTCCGTGAGTAATTCACTTGTCGTTTATAGTGGACATACAGTAAAGGGTTCCTTTCTGTACACCGTCTTAAAAGGATTTTGCCAACATCTTAACTGGTTCTGCTCCTATATCGGTCCCTCTGCTTTCTATGGATGGGGATTTGATTCAAATCCGCAAAATACTCACCAGAGACATGCTGTAAGAGTGCCAGTGCTATCTCTTCTGTGACAGGTTCACCTATCCACAAAAGAATGCCATCATAAGATGTACCCACTCTTGATAATACAGGAAACACAAAGCTTTCGAGAAAGCATCCCTCTATACCTAAACATTAGAACAATACACAACTCAAGCGTGCAAGAGTGTATCCGTGTGACGGAGCAAAGCTCCATAGTGTTTCACTCTTCTATGAATTGCAAAAATTAGGTGGATCTCATGTAGATAACCTAGTTCCTATATCCGATGTTTTTCTATTCAAGTATTGTGAATATATTCCACTATAGGAAATCAACTCACACAATTATCTGGAATCACTTTTCGTGCAAATAATAAGACTATGCTAAAACGGATAGAAACAAGGCATCTCACAACAAATGAGCATTTCTCAGACAGCTGTAGTATGGTTCCGGAAAGATTTTCGCACTGACGACAATCCAGCGTTATTTGAGGCCACAAAAATTTGTAGTATCCTTCCTGTGTATATAATCGATGAAAACAACTGTAGCATTCGAAAACCCGGAAAAGCTGCTAGAATTTGGATCACAGAAAGTTTAATCGATTTGAACAAATCCCTTGACTATCATTTAAAAATTTATAGCGGTGATACGATAACCATCCTAAAGACTCTATTATCTCGCTACAAAGCAGAAGCGCTATACTGGAACACCACTTATGACCCCAAACAAGACAAATATGATGAACAAATAAAAACAGAGATTCTAAAGTACTACCCGAATATTACCGTTCGGTATTTTAATGCTAGGTTGTTGTGGAACCCATCTGAACTCTGCAAGAAGAACGGAGATACATACAGACTTTTCACAGCATTCAAAAATAAAGTCATGGAAGAACAGTTGGAACCTCGTCTTCCAATCCCCTCTCCTGTAGAAATACGTTACTGCAAAGAAATAAAAATAGCAGAATTAGTTTCAGTTACACCGAGAAACATTATTAAAGAGAAAGACCACCGTTTTGAGCAGGGAATATATAGAAAATGGAAGATAAGCGAAAAGGATGCACACACTTTGTTACGGGACTTTGTTGATAAAAAACTAGAAAATTATCATATCGATCGTGATTATCCGGGAAAAAATGGGACATCGACCCTTTCACCTTACATAAATTTTGGACAAATTTCACCAAACCGAATTTGGTTTGCTCTTGTACGATTTTTACCTCAACCAGTATAATTTCTTACCGAACTACTTTGGAGAGAGTTCGCTTACAGCATTTTAAGCGCAAACCCAGAATTAGATTCTAAAAATTTACAGCGAAAATTCGATTATTTTCCCTGGGAAAATGATAAAGAAAAATTCAAATTATGGTCTCGAGGAGCAACTGGATATCCAATCGTAGATGCTGGCATACGGGAACTTCTAAGCACCGGATACATACACAACCGAGTCCGAATGATTGCTGGATCATTCCTCACAAAAAATCTCTTGATACACTGGAAATATGGAGAAGAATTTTTTTGGGAATATTTAGTAGATGCTGACCCTGCAAGCAACACATTCAACTGGCAGTGGGTTGCAGGCTCTGGTGTAGATTCTGTACCATATTTCCGAATTTTTAGTCCAACCTCGCAGACAAAAAAATTCGACCCCCAACTACGATACATACACAAATGGCTTCCTGAGTACAGAAGTATGTGTTTTACTCCGGTTCACTTAGAAGAAAAACCCCAGACACCAGTTGCGCCAGTAATAAACGAGAAGGAGTCAAGAAATAAAGCTCTAACAGCATTTAGAATTGCAAACACTAGATACAGGAAGAGCTTGTGACATCTACAACGTTTCTAGGGAAAACACGGTATTATACTTCTTTCGTTCTTAAAGAACTTGCACTAGCCAGTCTCAATAACTGACCGAGGCGGCTCTAGAGGCACCGGAAAGGACAACCCTACGCTACCTAAAAACTCAGACAAAGAGACTTCCTTCCCCCCTTGCGTAGAAGCCGGCAGTCTTACTGGGATACTCTCAAGTAGGTCCATACGTTGTCTCACTAAATCAGAAATCCGCACATCGGACGAATCGCCAAACTTAAATGAGAGACCAGCGTCTGTTGCAGATGCATCTACTCGTTGAGCACTAACTTCAAAATAAAAACAGCGACCTGATCCAGTTCGGGATACAATCAATCTGGCTCTACTCTTTTCTTAAATAGACTCGCTTGTAACAACATCAAGAAAAGAAGGATACTTCTCAAGATTTTCTTTATGAAGAGGGCTACTTTAGGAGGGATTGTGTACAACAACTAATGGAATACCTTTTCCTAAGAGTGAAGGTAAAGACTCCCTGCACTCACGAAGTGATCTCAGATCTTCAGCAATTCTTAGAGGACTCGTCTCCCTGGGAGTGTGAACGACACAGAGCACACGGCATTCTGAGAAGGAAGCAACATCAGCCGCAGCCTGAATACCTGCTGCAAGAATCCTATCGGGAGTAGCCAGCCCACTAAAAGCAGGCACACGCCACCATCATCGGAAAGTGTTGCAAGATGGGCACGAAGCTTAGGCAGAAGAGAAAGCACAGCAACAAACCCCCGCAACATTCCCAAAACAACACTACCTCTTGGAAAACTGGAAGCTTTTGCGAGCCTTTTTCCTACCGTACTTCTTTCTCTCAACTATACGAGAATCCCTAACCAACAAGCCTTCCTCTTTCAGGGCGCCCCTAAAACAAGGATTGAAATTTTGAAGAGCCCGACTAAGCCCAAGCCGTAGTGCACCAGCTTGGCCTGAAATCCCACCACCTTTGACAGTCGCAAAAACATCAAACTTTCCTGCAACATCACAAACACGAAGCGGGAGACACACATCCTGGCAAAGATACTGGTGTCGCAGATAGGACGCAAGGTTAGACCCCCCGTTTATACGGAAGCTCCCCGTACCAGCCTTCACCCAAACCCTGGCAACAGACGTCTTCCTGCGTCCTGTGCCGTATGCACGGCCTTGCCTATCGACAACCGGCACTCTCTTAACCTGAGATTCGCTACCAAGCATAATCACCTTCTATTTTTTCTATTTAATGATGCAAACTCCACAATACTCGGCTTCTGAGCCTCATGCCTGTGCTCAGGACCAGCGTAAACATAAAGGTTCTTAAGCCTTCTGCGTGCCATCGGACCATCATCCAGCATCCTCTTAACAGCAAGCTTGACAACCTCACAAGGTTTCTTCCCCCTAAGTATTTTAGCTGGGGTTGTACTTTTAATACCACCAGGATATCCCGTATGCCTATAGTACACCTTATCGGACATCTTGGAACCAGAAAATTTGACCTTGGAGGCATTCACAACTATCACATTATCCCCACAATCCATGTGTGGAGTATATGTGGGCTTAGTTTTACCACGCAAGATAGTGGAAACAAAGGCAGCAAGCCTCCCAACAACAGCATCCGTCGCATCTACAACGATCCACTGCTTCTCTATTTGCGCTTGCTTCAAAAAAAACGTACTCATAGGGGTGATTCTAATATCACGTACAATGCCAGTCAACTAGCAGCTTGCATGCCATCCTCATACTCATTTTTTTCGCTGAACTCTGCCCTTTCGTCAAGTAGAGAGTCTAACAACCCCGGGAGAAAGGCCTTCTCATCGCTTCTACTTAATTCCGTGGAATCGTTGCTAAAAGTTGCTGAATAGGTGCGCAAAGAGGCAAAAACTTCATCTGGAATAAGCGAATTAACAGCATTGTCAAGGTAGTTAAGTGTACTAAAACTCTTAGCATTTTTTAACCATATGGGGAGGTAATACCCAGGCTCTCTTGAACTATTTCCTATCTCATCCCCGTTCAGTGCGTAGTAGAAAATATTGAGCACGGCAAATAACAAATAGCAATACGCAATCCCCCGAAGTACGCCAAAAACCCCGCCCAAAACCCTATCTGCAGGACCTAATCTTACTGGCGAAATAAGATACAGAATCCAGCTATTGACAAGACTCAGAATAACAAAACTAGTGATAAAGACGGACACCCCTGAAAGCGGAACAACAATCGGTCCAGGTTTGACATCAAACAACTCGAGAAAGATATCAGCATTATGGTAAGTAACCATTACAGAGATGACGACAACAGCAGCACTAAATACTTCTTTGATTGCACCCCTAAGTACACCGACAAGAATCGTAAGAAGGAATGTAAATAGCAATACTAAATCGAACATTCAGGACATTTTACGCTTCCTTTGGCCCAGGAAGATACAGGAAAATAGTAAAAAAGATGTAGCATACACGACCCACTTTGGCATCTGTTGCTGGGATATCATAATTCGAATAATCTTCATAGAGGTATCGAACTTTGCACACTGACTCGTCGCACCATAATCGACTGATAAAATGTTCAACACGCAGTCTCCATCATACGCTGCTACTATTCCACAAGAACGAAGCTGTTGACCTACTGTGCCAGCAGTACTGTTCTGTATTGTGATCTTTCTTATTTCCGGATTGCCAAAAAAACTTCGTTCCTGCAGCACGACTCTGAGCCTTTTAGAGTCATTAAATCTTTCCAAGACATGCTTATCCATTTCAAGGGGCAGGTATTCCCGTGTAACAAGATTGATGAAAATTGAAGGTGCTAAAAAAGCAACTCCTATCAGGAAAAGCAGTACTGACTCGTAAAACTTACTCCTAATAAGGAAGTAACCCTGTGACCCCGCTGTTACACATATTATTCCCAGTATAGAGAAAACAACAACCTGAAACAAATCTAGAGGACTCGAAAGATTGAATCCCAAGATCTGAGGATCCAGAACAAACAAGAAGGGAAGTAACATGGTTCTAATGTTGTATAAAAACGCCTGCACTCCCGTCATGATTGCGTTACCACCCGCTATAGCTGCAGCTGCATACGAAGCTAAACCAACCGGGGGTGTAACATCAGCCATGAGACCAAAATAGAAAACAAACAAGTGAACGGAAAATAGTGGAAGTACTATCCCACTCTTATCTGTCACATGCATTAATGCAGGGACCATCAGAGTTGAAACAATGATATAGCATGCTGTGGTAGGCATTCCCATTCCTAGGATTATACACATGACTGCTGTAAGGAACAGGGTTAATAGAAGGTTTCCGTTAGATACAATGTCGAGAACACCACCAATTTTCAAACCTATGCCTGTCAAAGAAACCGAACCAACAATGATTCCTGCTGCTGCAGTTGCAACGGCTACTACTGTCATGTTCTTTGAACTCATTATCATTGCATTAACACAGTTAATGAAACCGCCACGCACTGCTAAGTAAAACCCTTGCTTACGCTCAAGAGCATTTAGAACGACTTCTTTTGTAAGCAGCTCAAAAAATAGAAAAAGTATCGTCCAGTAAGCAGAGAGCGCTGGAGACATTCGTTCCACAAGAAGACACCACACCAAAATAATTAAGGGCAAAAAGTGATGTAAGCCCGTTTTCAGCTTGAAGGCCACGCTGGATTTATCAACATCCGTCGCTTTGCTCAGTGTGTGCTGGTACCACAGGAGCAAAATATATACTAACCCACATAATCCCCCCATAACGGGCATAACATGCGAACCAGTGATTCTCTTCAACCCCGAGAACTGTAAAAATCCCTCCATAAGGAGATAGATACCTGAAATAAGAACTGCCGTGGATGCACAAATAAGCAGCAAACGCCAAATCATGTCAGAAAACTTCATATTCTTGGCATCCGAAACGATTTGAGGTGCGATACCAAGCTTACAGGCTTCAACGTGGACTATATATAGAAGCGCTATATACGTTAAAATTGCCGGTAGAAAAGCATGCTTTACAACTTCGATATAAGGAATTGAAAGATACTCTGCCATTAAAAACGCAGCAGCTCCCATTACCGGAGGCATAATCTGACCATTTATTCCAGCAGAAACTTCGACAGCAGCAGCTTTTTCAGCGCTGAAGCCCATTTTTTTCATCATAGGAATGGTCAATGAACCAACAGTAATAGTATTCGCAATTGAAGAACCGGAAATCATTCCCATAAGTCCAGAGGAAACTACAGCAGCCTTTGCAGGTCCGCCCCTAAACCTGTTTAAAAGTAGAAACGAAAGTTCGATAAAGAAATTCCCTGTACCTGTTTTTTCCAATAGACCCCCAAAAAGAACATATAAGAAGACAAAGTCTGCAGATACGGAAATAGCTGTCCCAAAAACACCCTCGGTAGAAAACCACTGCTGTGAAGCAATCGCTGAGAACATGTAGTTCTTATGAGCAATAACATCTGGCATAACTTCACCAAATCTGGAGTAAAAAAGAAACACCAACACAACAGCTACAACCGCAAAGCCTACTGTCCTACGTGCAGCCTCAAGGAGAACGCACATCCCACACGCAGCAATCAGCAGATCAACTATTGTCGGAATACCAAGTCTCAACGCAATTTGCTCGTAAAAGATTACTAGATACAAGCATGCGCATACACCTAGAAGACTCAGTATCCAGTCCGCAACAGGAATATATCTTTTCTCCGAGGTTGAAAAGGCTGGAAACATCGACAAAGCCAAGAAAAGTCCAAATGCAAGATGTATAGCACGCACTTGAAAATCATTGAAAATGAATACAGTCGACCCAACATAATTCGCCAGATAAAACTGCAGAGGAGATGCGACCCAAAGCTGAAAAAACGCCCAAGCCAGTGCCACACCAGAAATAACCATGTACAACAATGTACCCTTAGGCGGGCGAGAACCGAGCTCAGACTCGGTCAGATGTTCATAATCTTCCCTTCGAACCATAAAACAACTCTACAAGAAAAAGAGAAGCTGCACACTTATATGGATGCAGCATAATTTGCGGAAGCAAACTCCCAATTAAGCAACTGACCTAAAAATGCTGCTACATAATCGGGCCTACGATTCTGATAATCTAGGTAATAAGCATGCTCCCACACATCAATCACGAGCAATGGAGACAAGCCCTCCACAGTTAATGGTGTTTCAGCATTGGACGTTTTGAGAATCGCAAGCTTGTTTTTGAACTTATCAAAAACTACCCACGCCCATCCGCTACCAAATTGACTTATAGCAGCAAGACCAAGCTGCTCCTTTAGTATGTCAAGACTGCCAAAATCCCGTATCACCTGTTTCATAAAAGCATCGTCTGGTTGAGGTCTATACGATGGAGAGCACATGGAATTCCAGTAAAATGAGTGATTCCAAACTTGTGCAGCATTGTTAAAAATTCCCTCACAACCTTCTCTTCCATAACTTTTTCGTATGATATCAACTAACCCGTACCCATGACTGAACTCACTTTTGACCAACAACTCATTTAGCTTATTCACATAACCCGAATGATGCTTGTCATAATGAAAGCTCAAAGTCTTCTCGGAGATGAGTGGCTCCAGGGCATCTTTGTGATAAGGCAGACTCGGCAGTATAACTGTCATTGCAGATATCATCAATCAACAAAGCAGGATACTACCACTTCGAAACATATTTTGCAAAACTTAGCACAATGTGCGATGAAGTAGATGATCCGAGTCTGTGGCAGTTTTTAAGTTTGTAAATCCACAGTACATCAGTTTGGATAGGCTGATTTTTCGCATGTAAACATTTGAATGACAACTCATGAATGTCATATCCGTTGACTCATCAGGAGAGTTTAATTTTTC
This sequence comes from Neorickettsia sennetsu str. Miyayama, assembly GCF_000013165.1. Lineage (NCBI taxonomy): Bacteria > Pseudomonadati > Pseudomonadota > Alphaproteobacteria > Rickettsiales > Anaplasmataceae > Ehrlichia > Ehrlichia sennetsu. Next base: position 747,069 of record NC_007798.1, read on the forward strand.
TGTAGCGGTCCTCAGAGATGGCGAAATAACGTCCTCTAAGGCAATTGAAGGTAGGTTTTCCGAACACTTTTTCCCCTTCCTTTTTTCTCTAGAAAGGAAAATTTTCGATGAAACTGATTTGTTCGCTGTAAATACGGGACCGGGAAGCTATACTGGCATTAGGGCAGCGATAGCTGCTCTCCAAGGACTGTCGGTTTTCTCGAATAAGAAGCTTATAGGTCTCGATACCTTCTCCGTTATGCTCGACAAATTCAAGAAAAACAATAGTGAGAAAACGAAAAACTTGGACACAATTGCAATAGCATTGCGTGGATATAACGACTCATTTTGTTATCTTAAGGAGTTCAAAAGAAATTTTGAGGAACATGCAAAGATTGCCAGAATAGACCGGAAAGAATTAGGAAAGATTTGCTCAGATATTTTACTGACCAATGTCCCTGATTGTGGACATATTTGCAAGGTCTCTGCAGAAGATTTGGCTCTACTAGCACTTCAACAGAAAGATTTCAAAAATGAATCTCAACCTGTTGTCCCACTGTACATATAACCAAGATCACAAATTTCTATGTTTGTCTCCAAATCAACACAAGTCGCTATTGCCTCTTTAACTGTTTTCGCGATTTTCTTCGGTGCAGGAAATCTCATATATCCAACTTTTGTTGGCCTGGAAACAAAAAGTAACTTCGCATATGGCTTTCTTGGATTTGCATCCACAGGAATTTTCTTACCATTATTGGCGCTGATAAGCATGATCAAGGCTGGATGCAATATGGATAAATTTTTCTCCTTGGCAGGAAAGCAAGTTGGCACAATATTAGTGATGCTAATACTGCTATTAATGGGACCACTCGGTGGAATCCCTAGGTGCATCATAGTTTCTTTCGACGCACTCACAGTTATGAGCAGTAGCATCCGTTTTCTCCATTTTAATTTATTTTTCGGCGTGCTGACATTTCTGCTTGTCCTACGCGATAGTGAAGTTGTTCAGATCGTTGGTAAGTGGCTCACACCTGCATTGATAATGGGAATACTAGTGATAGTAATTGCTGGGATATCATCAAATCAGGCAATGTCCGACGCTACACTTTCTCGATTTCCTTCGTTTACATTTGCAGTCTTCGAGGGTTATCAAACGATGGACGCGTGTGCAGCAATTTTTTTCGCAAAAATCATACTGGATTACTTTAAGAAGGAAGCGCCAGAAGGTAATGCTTTGAACTACTCTTTACTTTCTTCGATACTCGGCTTTTTCCTTTTGGGAATTGTATATGCAGCGCTGCTTTTCTTGGGCGCAAAGTACGCAACTAATCTCGACGAAATACCAAAAGCAAGCTTATTCAACTCTCTAACATCTCTGGTTGCAGGCAAAGCATCATCAGTGGTGGTGGCATTTACTGTCTTTTTTGCTTGTCTTACCACCGTGATTGCATTGGTACAATTAATATCAAAATGGCTCACAGAGCGCACTGGCATTGACCTTAGACTATCTGTTTGTGGCACTGTCATTTGTAGCATGATTTCCGCTTCGTTTGGATTTCAGGCTTTAACCACTTTTCTGGTGGGTATCTTGAGCTTACTTTATCCTGCCCTTATTGTACTCATCTTATGCAATTTAGCTTCTAGCAGTTCGCAGTACGTGCGCAAGTATTCTCCAGTGATCTTCTGGCTCACAGCAGCGGTTAGTGCGTATGTAAGTATAGGGGTATAAAGCCACCAAAAAGGTTAAAAATATTAAAGACAGCCTTGATATTACTCTGAAAGAGATATTATCATGATTCTCGCCGGTGGTTTCAAAAATGGGTAACCTTTAGTACACCAAGAGGCAAGCTGCTTCTGTGTTGTGGTGAGGGGATCTTTGTCGTTTTATCCGCAACTTTATTTGGTAGGTAAGTATATATGGGAAATATCCTTCCGTGGCTAATAGCAACTCTGTTCTTCATGTACCAGTACATACTTCGCGTTCTGCCAAACATAATAGTCGATGATGTAATGACGAGGTTTGATATTTCGTCTGCCACCCTGGGACAGGTAAATGGGCTCTACTATGTAGCATATACTTTACTCCACATACCAGTGGGAATGATGCTGGACCGCGTTGGTGCAAGAACGGTGATTTTTGTTGGTGCTTTGTTAGTAGTTATCGGAATGCTGCCCCTAGTTTATACCTCGTCTATAGAGCTCTTGATCGTGGGGAAGCTCGTTCTGGGTGGAGCGTCTTCAATTGGCATACTTGGCCTGCTGAAAGTGATCAGGGATCTTTTCACACAAGAGAATTTCTCCTTCGTCTTGGGAGTCTCAGTATCTGCTGCATTAGTGGGAGCAATGTATGCTGGACAGCCGTTGAATTATTGCATACAAACATTTGGATGGTATAACGCATTTTCTGTGCTTTTGGGTGCAGGTCTTGCTATTGCAGCTTCTGCCTACATTTTTATTCCTACAAAAGAAAAGCAAACCAGTGTAAATACAGCTACAAAAGCGCTGTCAGAGCTTTTTTCGTTTAAGAGGTGGTTAGTTATTTCACTGATAGGTGGGTTGATGATAGGTCCTATGGAAGGTTTTGCGGATAATTGGGCAACCAAGTTCTTTGCTGTAGTTTATCCTAGCATTGCACCTTCGATGGCGGCTTTTCTACCATCGTTGATACTGTTAGGGTTGGCAGTTGGATCGCCGATTATTGGGCTGATAGTTGCACGTTTCAACAACTATTATTCGATCCTCACCTTCTGCGGATGTGTGATGTTATTAGGTTTCCAATTGTTATTCTATGCCCAATTATCACTCAACTTATTATCCGCCGTGCTGTTCACAGTAGGTGTAGCTTGCTGCTACCAAACATTAATAATACAGCTTGCTTCTTGCATGGTACCAAAAAATTGTGCAGGAACTGCCGCAGCATGTGCCAATATGATAATGATGGCTTTTGGGTATTTCTTTCACTCAACAATAAGCATCGTGATTGGAGGTAGCGTAGCGGATCCTGACAGAATTATAGCAGGACTTTCAGTTATCACGTATTGCCTAGCAATTGCGGTTCTAGCATTACCACTCTTCTGGAGGCTTTGCGTAAAGAATAAAAGTCCTCTCTCAACATAAAAGGGCAGCTCAACGGCTGTCGTACAGGCACATCTCTGTTTCTGGATACATGGGTTTGAGATCCATTTTTCTTGCGGTTTCGAAGATTGCAAGAAGAATTTCCTGTCGAGTTGAAGAGAACTCCGTCCAAACCCTCGCTTTTGTGTATGCAATCAACCTAATTCCGACCACTCCACTTCCTATCTTACTCACATTAAAAGTTGCCTTAAATTGTTGATTGAGCAGTTCATTGTTCTCAAGAAACAAATTCATTTCCTTTGTAAATTGCGGAATCATTTCACTCTCACGAAATTCAAATTTCAGGACTTCATCGATACGTCTTGCAAGAACTTCACTCTCATTTTGAATAACGATTGTTGAGAAAATCGCATTTGGAATATACATGGGTTTTTTTTCAAGGGTAATGACTCGAGTAAAACGCCAAGTGATCTTGTCAACTACCCCCATGATATTTCTGTCGCTCGAATAAATAAGATCTCCGACTTTAAATGGCCGATCCAAAAGAATTGTTATAAATCCAAAAAAACTTGAAAATAAATCCTTTGAAGCCAAACCAATAACAACACCACCTATACCACCAACAGCCAAAATCCCACTAATATTGACGTTTAGTTTGTCCAGTATCATTAAGCCTACCACCAACAGCAGTGCACTTTTTGTGACTGTTGTAAGAACACCAATCACAAAAGAATAATTCTCTTCCTTTAGTGCACAATGATTCTCAACAGTTTTGATTATTCGAATAAATACCCAACCAATACATCCAATAAGCACAACTTCTAGCGTCATGCATAAAGCCCAGAATTTCTCGTAAATGGTGCTACTCTTAAGAGAGAGCAAAAAACCACCTACAATCATCGCAATGAGTAGAGGATATCTAACATTTTTAAGAAGGCGGAAAAAAATATGCTGTTCCGAGCTTGATTGAATTTTCGAACGGATCAAAAAATCACAAAGTAAAATTACCAACACCACCCCTAAGGCAATAAAAATACCACCATATGTCTCAACAAAATTGCCCATCAATCCAATATACCCAATAAACGATGCTTCTCCCATATTGACACCCTCCCTCTACGTGTAATACTATCACCACTGGGTTGTGTAAGGCTACAGCATGTGCGTTACTGCTTACTCTTCCCGTTGTTTTTGGGGGTGTAGCTCAGTTGGTTAGAGTGCTGGTCTGTCACGCCGGAGGTCGCGAGTTCGAGTCTCGTCATCCCCGCCATCTTGGGGACACTAATTTCGTAGGTTTGTTTAGGACGCTTTTCCTCGAAACAAGGTGTAACAAAGAAAAAACAGTGATAATGGCATGAACGAGTTAGGTGCCTGCTTGCGCTGTGTGATGCGTTCACCCGTGCGTGGTTTTATTTGTTAATCTATGCCTGATCTTCCTATCAAGAAAGACCTTTTGTACGCATACCGAATTATCGGCTATCTTGGTATGGATGATCTCACCTATACTCACATCACTGTCCGCCCAGAGAATGCAGATTTCTTTTACATAGCAAAGTTTGGCGTTCTTTTTAATCAGGTCACTTTCGGTGATTTAGTCAAAGTCAGTTTGAACGGCGAAATTCTCGATGGAGAAGAGGTCGTATACAATAAAACAGCCTACACAATACATGGCTCCATATATAACAGCCGTAGTGACGTGAATGCGGTATACCATTTGCACACACAGGCAAGTATTGCGGTCTCCGTTATGGAGTGTGGACTCTTACCACTTTCCCAGTTTGCGATGCCCTTTTTTGAGAACATCTCCTATTACAAATATGACTCTCTTGCTTTGGATAAAGCGACTCAAGGAGCGGATCTAGTGAATAGCCTAGGTTCTTACAAAGCAATGCTGATGCGTTCACATGGTTTGCTAACATGCGGTAGTAACCTACAAGAGGCTCTTTTCTATACCAGATTTCTAGAGCAAGCTTGTAGAACGCAAGTTGCAATTCTTTCCACAAAACAGAAATACATACTTCCAGGACCGGATGTATGTAGAAAGGCAAGGCAGGATATGCTTACATTTGAGGAGAGATTAGGCGAACGCGATTGGAAAGCTCTCTCGAAGTTATTTGAAAAAGGATCTGACCCATTGAGTCTATGTCTGCAGTCCTAGGATTTTCAAGGAAATTTCCGGTAAAGATAGTACGAGCCAAAGGTATATATCTTTTCGACTCCAATGGAAAACAGTATTGTGACTTCACAAGTGGTATTGCGACCGTTAACTTTGGGCATTGCAATGAGTACATAAACAAAAAAATCAGTGAACAAATTCATACGTTGTGGCACTGTTCGAATCTTTTTTCGAGTGAAATCCAAGAACAAACTGCCACAAAACTAGTTAATTCAACAAATTTTGGAGACAAAGTTTTCTTTTGCTCGTCTGGTCTAGAAGCAATAGAAGCGGCAGTCAAATTCATAAAACGGTACTTTTATGAATGTGGTGACACAGCCAGAACCGAAATACTAACACTGAAAAATGGTTTTCACGGAAGGAGCGCCGCTGGTATTTCAGCTGGTGGCACGGAGGAAGCACGCCGTGGATTTGCACCTTTAGTAAAGGGATTTACACAGATAGAAGCAAATAACGTAGATAAACTGAAAGCAAAGGTGAGTCATAACACAGCAGCAGTCGTGCTCGAACTTATACAGTCCGAAGGTGGAATCTACGAAATAACAAATGATTACCTAGAAAATTTACAAATACTAAGGGAGAAATTCGGATTTCTCTTATGTTTCGATGAAATACAAACAGGCTTCGGAAGGATTGGACAGCTTTTTCACTATGAAAATCTCGGCGTAGAACCGGATTTACTCACGTGCGCGAAGGGAATGGGTAACGGATTTCCAGTAGGTGGGTGTATAGTGAGCAAAGATATTGCCTCTGTACTTCCACTAGGTGCTCACGGGGGAACCTACTCGGGAAACGCACTTGCCATGGCCGCTGTCGATGCAACTTTGGATCTACTAAACAAAGAATTTCTGCATAACGTAACAAAGATGTCAGAATATCTGTCAAGCTCTTTAAAAGAGATTGCAGCACTCCTTCCGGACCAGATTACAGATATTAGAGGTAGAGGCTTGCTTATGGGAGTAGAGATAGCTCAAAATGTAGATACATGGGATCTGCTGCTGAAATGCCTAAAATCTGGGCTGGCGCTAAATCGCACATCAAAAAAACAGGTTCTAAGGATTCTACCCCCATTGATTGTAGAGAAAAGTAATATAGACTTCGCGGTCGAAGTGCTTTACAAGCACCTGAAAAGTTAGGAGACTGAACCAACAGCTGCAGCTTACTGGCTAACCTCGATCTTCTCTATTTTATTGCATAGCTACGACACCTGCCAACAATCCAATATCTTTATAATTCTTGATGGTCTCCCGTTGCTGGAACCATAACTTTCTATTTTTTTCACAACTGACATTCCCCTAATAACCTGTCCAAAAACAACGTGTTTACCATCCAACCAGGGGGTCTCTACTGTAGTAATAAAGAATTGTGATCCATTGGTATTCGGACCACGGTTGGCCATTGAGACCTTTCCGGGACCAGTGTGTTTTATGACAAAGTTTTCATCGGGAAAAACATCATTGTTGTATATCGAGTGGCCACCTGTACCATTACCCTGAGTAAAGTCACCGCCTTGTATCATGAAGGAAGGTATTATCCTATGAAATATAGAACCTTTGTAGCCGAACCCATTCTTACCAGTACAGAGTTGAAGAAAGTTTTCTGCAGTTCTAGGTACCACATCTGCTGCGAGCTCAATCTCTATCTCACCCAACATCTCAGCACCAGCACCTATCTCGAGACCTACTACGGGATTTGCATTCTTCTCTTTCATTTGCTGAATCTTATTAAAACTCACGTGCTCAGGATATGATAATACACCTTCTTGAGACTGCAGGAATACCACAGAGGCATGTGAGCAACAAACACCACAAAAGAACAGAACAAACGCAGTAATAGTTGTGACACTGGCCCTCATCATACTCTAAAATTGAAAGTACTATATGGTAGTACTCGCAATTAAATAAAAAGCTATTAACAGAAAATCCAGATCCGATAAGCCTATAACACTGGCCCACACGTGCGGGCTATATAGAGCCTAACTTTCTTGACACAGCGCTCAGAATGAACCATTTAGAATACCTAAACGTCTAGCGACTTCCCTGTAGTACTTACTTACTCCGCCTAAATCCCTTCTGAAGCGGTCCTTATCCATTTTTTCTTTTGTTTCAGTATCCCAAAAACGACAAGTATCCGGACTGATTTCATCAATCAGAATAATCTGGTCATCATAGAAACCGAATTCTAGCTTCAAGTCTACAAGTATGATACCGGCAGATGACAGCGCGCCACTTAGAAAATCATTTATCCTCCATGCCATGACTTTCATTTCCTCTATCTCAGACAGTTTGAGCCAATTAAATGAAAGAATATGATCATCGGTGACCATCGGGTCTCCAAGAGAATCGCTTTTGTAATACGTCTCTATCAGCGGAGCATCAAGAATCATGCCCTCTTCCAAACCGAGCCTTTTTGCAAGACCACCTGCAACTATGTTACGTATGACGACTTCAATGGGTATTAATTCAGCCTTTTTTACAAGCTGTTCTCTCATGTTCAGCACTTTCACAAAATGTGTTTTAATTCCGACATTTTGCAAGTTTTGCATGAAGAAGGCGGATATATAGTTATTGATTACTCCCTTACCTGGAATAACAGAATGTTTCCGATTATTATAAGCCGTAACATCATCCTTAAAATGCTGCGTTACAAGGTTAGGGTTGTCAGGAAAACTAAATAGTATCTTAGCTTTCCCCTCATAAATTTTTCGCCTTTCCCTCATTGTCAACCCAACACCTAAAAACCCCAAAGGGTATCAGAATTATACCACAAAGCAATCTACTTAACGACGTGGGGAAAGTTTATTTTGACTTTGACTACCAGATATGACTCTAAAGTGAGTCCTTCTTTTACAAAATAAACGTGTGATCCGGATTCACACTATTCTCAGAAATGTAAGAAGCAAGATACGACATATAGTTTGGACTGGTTTTAATTGTACCTTTCACTTTGTAGTTAGAGTATAGTGTAAACAAACTTCCATTATGTACTCATAACAGAAATGCTTCTTATAGCTGGTTTTGAACGACGAAGTTATGTTTAAGGGAATAGTGCAAACACTAGGTTTAGTAACAAAGTTAATCGTGAGGGATAAACAAATTTTCCTTGCAGTTGATGCAAAAGAATTGGCACAGAGTGTGGAACTCGGTTCTTCCATAGCATGTAATGGTGTTTGTCTCACAGTAACTTCCATCACCAACACGGAATTAGAATTCTATGTCTCGCAAGAAACATTTAGCAGAACCAATTTCCATGCTCTTGAGAAAGGTTCGAAGGTAAACTTGGAAACTTCTCTCAGGATCGGCGATACACTCGACGGACATTTTGTACAGGGCCATGTTGATGAAACTACTATGATTACTGCAATAGAAAAAACTGGTGAATCACACGTTTTCACGTTTGCCCTTACAGAAGGGATTTCACCGTTTATAACGTACAAGGGTAGCGTCTGCATCGACGGTACGTCTCTCACGGTTAATGAAGTATTTGAAAATGAGTTTAGTGTTAACATCATTCCATATACTTGGAGCCAGACTATTTTTCACAGCAAGAAAGTTGGTGATAAGGTCAATGTGGAGAGCGATTTGTTAGCTCGCTACTTAAAGCGATTGTTTGAGCATAGCAGACTTGTGATATAGCACTGTTACATCTGTACGCGATGGTGCGGGATCGCCGCTTATACTTGATTTCTTATCTATTTAGGCTTACTAACTTCACTCTGTAGTGACTCAACTCAGCTGGTGACCTGTTCCATAGTTTTACCGTATCTTGACCCGGTTGCCTTTTCTTTCGGTCCTATCACGGTGCGATGGTACGCCTTTGCATATATTTTTGGCATAGTCTACGGTTATCTTTTTGTTTCGAAGCACTCGAATCTCACACGCAAGGAGCTAGATACTCTTTTTTACCAGGCTACATTGGGAATAATCTTTGGCGGCAGGTTAGGCTATGTAATTTTTTATAATTCAACCTACTACATCGCAAACCCACTTGAAATATTGATGCTATGGCGTGGAGGTATGTCATTTCACGGGGGCCTTCTCGGACTGATACTAGCGTTGTTTCTCTTCTCGTATCAGCACTCGTACAAATTTTTCTACCTTACAGATTTAATTGCTCCCACTGCGAGCCTAGGTATTTTTCTTGGAAGGATCGGAAACTTCGTGAATGCTGAACTATATGGTAGACAAACAACGCGTAGTTGGGGTGTCATTTTCTCAAACGGTGATGGTCTCCCTAGACACCCTGTACAGCTCTATGAGGGATTTCTTGAAGGGTTTCTTCTCTTCTTAGCTACGCAACTACTCTTCTTCAAGACACCTATATTGAAATACCCTGGAATGCTATCCGGAATCTGGCTCAGCTTATATGGCTCGACAAGGATAATTCTAGAGAATTTTAGGGAACCAGACCCTCAAATTGGTTATTTTTTTCACTTTATTACTATGGGACAAATTCTGTCCTTGCCCATGATAGGAATGGGCGTTGTGATGATTTTAATCGCAACGAAGACGTTCAATGAGTATGTCCCAGGTAAATGAGACCCAGCAACCCTTCGGCACAGCTCTTGACAATACGAAATTTTATCCGGACCGCACCCTCAAAAAGGAAACACAAATACCAAGCAGAATGAAAGCCATTATTTGATGCAACAACGCAATATCAATTGGTATATGGAAAAGCAGCGTTAGAACACCGAAAAACATTTGCAGTAACATCATCGATGCTACCAAAAAAACTCTCGCACGAAAGGCTCTATCATAAAAGAATGAAATTACCAGACATACAAGACATATAAAGGTCAGTAAGAAAGCACTCATTCTATGCAAAAACTGCACAGCAACTGGATCATTGAAACAATTTAAACTTAGTTCATGAAATATCTCAGCGGGAAAAAATTCTCCATTCATGAGAGGAAATGTACTGCATATGAGGCCAGCTTTCAGCCCAGCTACAAGGCCTCCAAGTATAATTTGCATACTCAAGAGGAACATAAGTGAGCATCCAACTAAGTGCCATTTGAACACAGATCCCTTGATTACTGTCGGTGATAGAAATTCATAAACCAACACCATGAAAAGTAAAGATGCGCAAAAAAGATGCAAAGCAAGTCTATAGTGACTAACAGCTGGCACATCCAATAAACCGCTTTTAACCATGTACCAACCAACAAATCCTTGTATTACTCCCAGGACCAAAGCAAAGCACAGTCTTAATCGTGACTCCCTAGCTAGGTTACCTACAACGAAAAAATAAACCAAACCTATAAAGAAGACTAACCCCAGTATCCTTCCAACAAGCCGGTGAAAATATTCTACCAAGTAAATGAACTGAAACTCAGCGTAGGAAATGGAAAAGTGACGTACTTTATACTCAGGAGTATTTTTGTACTTATCAAACTCCTTTTGCCATGCATTCTTGCTAAGTGGTGGAATCACTCCAGTTACTGGCTTCCATTCAGTAATTGATAATCCAGACTCAGTTAATCTCGTAAAACCACCAATTGACACCATTGACAATATCAGAAGTATACAGACAGCAAGCCATGTTCTATAAGACATCGCAATTAGACTCTTTAGCAACTTCAAGACAGTAATGATCACATAAAACTGTGCAATGAAAAAGTTCGCACGTACAAACACCTAAGGAGAAGCAAGCTCTTAAAACTAAATTTGATAAAGAAAGCGAATAAGTAATTTTGAGTCGGATTAATGAAGACATTGAAACCATCCATGAATACATAGTAGAATCTACGCTGTTGTGTTCCTGCTGTTGGAGCTAGAAATGAAAAGGACTTATCAACCAAGTAAAATAGTACGTAAAAGACGGCATGGGTTTAGAGCTCGGATGGCGAGCAAAAGTGGCAGGGCTATAATCAATAATAGGAGAAGAAAGGGTAGACATGTCTTGTGCGCTTAAGAGGAGTTAAGATTCTTTCTGGCAGAACATTTCGGTATTATCAGTGTAATAGCTTTGGCTGTCGTTCTGGGAGTATTCTGCTACTTATATCGCGCGGGACGACCGTGGAACCTGTGGTGGGGTTTATAGTGACAAAAAAGGTCGGTTCTGCGGTTAAGCGAAATAAGGTTCGCAGAAAACTACGTGGATTGCTCCCTTTTCTTGTTTCCATGAAGAAGCTACTGAATCGTGCTTATATATTCATTCCTTCGCCTGCGTCTGTGTTTTCCGACTTTTCAGCAATGAGAGAGGATGTTTTGTCTTGTCTGGAAAGAGCAGGTCGCTCGCATTAGCTATGATGCCGTCCATCTTTGCCTTTGTTTTTTGCTACGTCCTGTTGTATCTGCAAAACGGCAGAGGCCTTTTCGCCACTCTCGCGGTACTTGCAATAACTTTCTATAAATATGCAATATCACCGTTGAAACCACGATGTTGTATATACGAACATACTTGTTCGGAGTACGCGTTGGAAATGTTAAATACACATCCCCTACCAAAGGCTATATTCCTCTCTCTAAAGCGTCTTCTGAGTTGTCACCCGTTTGCACAACATAAATTCCAACAAAACCGTACAAGGAAGACTTTTAATAAGCACCTCCCGAAATAGTACCATCAAGTGTTATTCCTCGGAGTTTTCCTCAGTTTCAACAAACTGGCCTGGCAATTTTCGCCCTTTAGGCTTTTTCGTAGGCTTCTTAGCCTGCTCTTCTGCTGAAGTAACACTATGCGAAGGATCTTTAGATGTACCTTGTTTGCTTACAGCACCCTCTATAAGGGAGCCAAAAATACCGCCACCATCCTGAGTGACATTAGAAAACGCAGAAGCAGTGTCTTCTGCGTTAGAAGCTTCAGCTGTATCTTGTTCTGTTCTACCATGAGATGCTAACTCGAGACCGGCTTCATCAGTAGCAGTATTTTTAGTCACCCCTCTTGAAACATCAAAAGCACTACTTTCCTCTCCAACGGAATCACGATGTGCTTCTTCTACAGCCGTTTGAGGCGTTAACTCTGGAGACGTTGCACCAGCACTCATATCTTCACTTGACCCTCTTGAAACATCAAAAGCACTACTTTCCTCTCCAACGGAATTACGATGTGCTTCTTCTACAGCCGTTTGAGGCGTTAACTCTGGAGACGTTTCACCAGCACTCATATCTTCACTTGACCCTCTTGAAACATCAAAAGCACTACTTTCCTCTCCAACGGAATCACGATGTGCTTCTTCTACAGCCGTTTGAGGCGTTAACCCTGGAGACGTTTCACCAGTACTAACAAATTCAGGCAGCTCCAACGAAATATCAGGAGTTGTGTTTTCGAATTCGATCTCGCTATATGAAGGAGGTAATGAATTAGGATGATGTGATAGATTTCCATTAGCGTCTGATTTTTTATCTATCGAAAGACCATCCTCAGTAGAACTAGAAAAATCAGCAGTTGGCTTTTCGTTCCGTTTGATATCATCCATACATTCTGGTAATTTCTCACGTTGAATGCCGAGATAGTAATCATGAATTTTTTCCCGTTCACAGACGTAAAGTTTACGTAAACCACCAAAAAGACTTTCCTCCTTTGCTCCAACAAAATACTTATCCGACATATGTTTGAGACCACCAAAAAGCATTTTTATTCCTGGTGAATCACTTAAATCCCTGGTACCTACAATCGATACAAGATGGTACCCCATAAGAGCCTGTGTATAGTTGATTTGCCTAAAGGCCTTTTTCTCATAATAGTGATCACTGAGCTCTGAATTCACACCTAAGAGATAACCTGTACCTTTTACTATACCGCTGGAGACATCACCAACAGTGGAGAGTACTTTCATTGTGGCTTCACCCAAGTTTGTCTCGTTTAATTTGGCTGCAATACTTTCACCAACACGACTTCTGAGAGAAGCTATATCATCTGCGCTGTTACGTACTCCACTAAGCACAGGGAGCTTGTCGGCAAGCGCACCTATAACCATTTTCCCAGCTCTGTAGAGTCCACCTATACCATCCTGAGCAGCATAAGCACCACCTATGACAGCTTGGAACGGTGATGCACCGACAAGCGACGCCCCTATAGACTGACAAAGATCTCTCATGTGGAACATAATCACCGAAAGAAGCAACAGCACAAATACCTCGGCCATATCAAGTAGGCCAGAATCAGATTCTCTTATCTTCTCTATCCGCTCCCAATCTGCTCCTTTTCCAGCAAAACCAGCAATCCCACAATTAGCATTACTAATTTGTGGATCATAGAATGGATAATCAACAAATCTACAACCCCTTTCTTTGTAATAAGGTGGTATATCAATCACTTTTGCACCACCAGTAAACTCAACGCGTTTACTCTCCCACATGTGAGTTATAGTGAGTGGCATAAATTTCTGTCCAGGTGTCCAGGCGTAAACAGAAATATTAAATGGAAAAACCCAGAACTTGTTGCAACAGATCGTGTAGCCTGTGTTTCTGTAAAATTGGTCCTTTATCATTGCTGAAAACAGCGAAACTACAGTAAAAATCATTATTGCTTGGAAACAGAAACTCAGTGCCTGGGTAAACCAGTTATCGAAAGTATGTTTAAGCTGTCCGAATAGCATTCCCAAAAATAGGACCGGCATCAAGACAATTAGCACTGATAGTCCAATAAGGGCGGTTAGGTAAACAACAAAAGCATATGCAACAAGGACAACGTAGATCACCAGTATAAAGAAAAGGATTAACCACCAAAAAACTCCCAATGGATACGCAAGTATGATCGCCTTGACTTTTGTCGAAACAAGCATCTTAAACAAAATGTTCACGGTATCATCGAGGAAAGCAAAAGGTTGATCTAGCTGGTAACCAGCACCAGTATGAGAGTTCACTACTGCTATAACTTCGTTTAGTCCATCTATAAACAAACGGAACAAATTATTATAGAAAAAATCCCAGCTACTCGGAGAAATTAGCTGAAGAATAATTGCCATTTTTAAAACTTTTATCAGTAATTCACTTGGCGGACTTTCAGATATTCCCATAAGAAATCTAAGACCTGTGAGAACAATCATCAGAACTATTAGAGCCTTCACTAATGAAACATAGTCGTTATTAGACGTAATGGCCTTGTATATTGCCTCGTTCTGTCCGGTAAGAAGATCCTGTAGCATGGAACGTACACTTTCAAAAAACTTCGCAGTATTTTTTGGATCAATCACCCCTGTACGAAATTCCAGAGAATAACCACCCACGTTATTCTGGTAGAACACGTCCATAAGTTTGTAGTAGATTTTCCAGCCAGGCTCCAAGTTTAAACGCGTGCAATCGCTTGTAAAAACCGACTCTATGGTGATACTATCACCGGTATATCCAATATGCATTGCCGGAGAGGCAGGGGTTGCAATGGAGGAAAAAGTAGTATTAGGATTAGGGTCACCAGGACGGTAAAAAAGTAGATATAATCCATACCCCTTTTCTAATATACATCCAGACTGGGAGAATTTAGGATCTATTTTTGCACCATTGATCAAGCAACCTGTTGTAATATCGGTCATTTGTGTCGCTAAGTAGGTGCAGGACTGGTTTGGGAAATTCTTTTTAAATTCTTCATCAGCTTCCTTCAAAGCCTCGTAGTCAATATCCCCACAACGGAAAACCTTTTGTATTTCGTCCCTAGAAAAACGGAGTACGCTACGCGCAGGCATAAACAACCACCGCCCCTCGACATTCAAAGTGATTGGTTCACCCGAAGTAACATAACCGGAATCCTCCCAGCGCATTAGTTGTCTGCCTGAAGTATTGTCCTCTAGACCAAGCAGTGCTGCATCTGACTTAAGAAGTGGGCTATCATACTCAATTAACGCAGCAGCACTTGACTTAGGTATACCAAAATCGTCTGCTGCTATGCATCTTGGACACACATTTTCACATTTTTCACAGCCAGACAGTAAAAACAGTCCAAGCATGAGTACAAGCACACGCTTCAAACCACTTGGACAGTATCTTGCTATACGATTACTCACTTTCGCTACCCTAATCTTTTTCATCATCACCTGCCTGACTCTGGGTACGAATTCCATTATCCGGTTCGGCAGTCTCTTCATTAGAGTCTGTACTCTCTACTGCTGGAGAGATTTGTGAACCATCTTCTCTAATTATTTCTGCTCCAGAAGGACCTAGCAAAGTATGAGTATTTTGCTTACCCATCTCAGCATGAACGTGCTCTCCACCAGGAGGAGCACCTTCGTAGATAGGATTAGGTATACTTTCCTCTCCAGGTCTAACCTCAGGAGCACCAGCCAAGCTGTAAGGAGTCTGGCCACGTACATCATTTATTCCAGCATGAATGTGTTCTCCACCAGGAGGAGCACCTTCGTAGATAGGATTAGGTATACTTTCCTCTCCAGGTCTAACCCCAGGAGCACCAGCCAGACTATAGATGCCCTGTTCCCTATTTGTATCAGTCTGCGCTCCACTAGTCACAACAGGAGCATTTGACGATCCCTCATTGTTCAAAGATGTCGATTTTATATTCGGATCTTCGAGAGAATCCTTTAAAGAACTACGTTCAGCTTTCTCAAGTGCAGCATCTTCACTTGAAGGCACTTTTTCAGCATCCTCGGCAACTTCCAAAGTAATACTGCGGCGGCTACGAGCACGTGATCTAAGTGCTTGCCCTATTTCGGACTGAGTTGCATCATCCAAACCAACAACAGACAACATAGCTTGATATGCAGCATGACCTGCATCTGAAGGACTACCACCACCTGTAACACCGGTATAACCCATCATTGTACCCGTGATCATGTCCACCATAGAATCCGTTATTTTCAGGAAGCTCTTCATAGCATGAGCCACCAAGAGAAAAACTATCACTGAAACCAACGACACAGGAAGACCCATGAAGCCAGAATTGGTACTGCCAGGAATAAGGAAACGGTCCATACTAGCCATTCCGGGATCAAATCCCATAGGTATGAGCGAACTAATGATGCATAAGTCACTCCCGAATATATCCGTGGAAACAACGCAACCAGGACAGACACCAAAATTATTCACCCCGTATAGCGTTGCCATCATTACTGCATTTAATAATGCGAGGGTTCCAAAAATAAAAATCGGACGCAGAGCAAAAGAGATCAACATTTTCAGCCAACCCTCAAACAATGGTTTTGTTCTCTGGAAAATCAAGAAAGTTATAAAGATAGGTGCCAACAAAAAAAGTAAACCTGTCGCAATCAATATCATGAGATAGATCACCATTGCCTCGATGATGCAACTAAAAAAGAGAAACACACCCCACAGTATGATCGACATGATAAACCAACCAGCAGGACCCGAAAGAAAAAGAGCTAGCATCCTTAACCAAAACTGGTTTGTTATTATCACGCCAACGGTTCTATCCAGAAATTCAAATGTACTATCCGGAGAATATTTCCCACTAAGGTTACCAGTGAAATAGTAGATGAGCTCATTAGAAGAATTAACAAACAGATCAAAAATTGTTTCGCCAAAGAACTTCCAGCTATAATCGCTCACTAAGAGCAAAATGAATGCTACCTTCATCACCCGCATTACAACATCTGACCTTGGATCTCTGATTATCCCAAGTAGAAAGGACAGCCCATAAGTGACGAGGTAAAGCACTATCAATGCCTGAACAGCAGGTGCAATTTTCCCAACAATTGCGTTATAAATTTGTACTATTACTCCTGTCGCTTCGGGTTTACCATATGGATTTTTTTGACCCTTCCCATAAAACAGTTTTACGATAGCATGATAGATCGTGTTAAAAGGGCCGGAAAAGTTTGGATACCACCGTTCTTGCACTATACTGACCGTGTATTTATTGTCTTCACTAGGCAGGTATTTTCCCGTCTTTACGGCTTTCACCAAACTGCTATCGGCAGCCCCTGCTATACCAAAATAGACCTTTCCACTCCCGTTGAAAGAGAGACTATAAGTGCTCGAATCGATATTTAGTGGATTAACAACTGCCCTCTTCGGAGTATCAGCATTGAAACGAAGCTCATGCACATTTGGATGTGAAACACCAGGGGCGATACTTGGCGGACCGTCACCAATATAGACATAAAGTTTTTCCCCGTTTTGGTATGAGCAACTTTTTCGCACTCTTACACGGTAACCTGAATATACAGAATTTTTTGAAGAATCTTCATTACCTGCAATCCCAAGGAGCAGCGGACTTCCTCCACTGATACTGCGCGGAATGGTAAACCATGTATTCAACTCCAATGATGGTACAGATCCACCATACTCACCGACATCAACACATCTTTTTACCCTATTACCGTAGAGATTTGTTTCTTCCGTACCAATGTTATAAATGCACAACTGAGCTTCATCGTCACTTAGCAATAGTGTAGACTTATCCTTGCCAGCTCTACCTATTTTCGCAACAAGTAAATCAGCCCACGCTCTCTCTAAGTCTGACTTGTTCCTTCTGCGTGCACGAAAACAAGGATTCAAACTATCAAAGTCTTCATCATACCTGATACTATATATTCCATCTTTATACGTACTGTCTGAAATAAAATTTCCACACATTTTATTTACCTTGTACGTTTCGAACCTCTTAAGCTTCCCCTCATCCTTTTTCGAATCGCAAGAATCCTTGTACTTGTATTCCCAACTTATCTTCTTCCCTTTGCGAATTTCTTCGTGATCAACCTGACTCTTGAAACCAGCATCACAAAACTTTTCATCAGAGAAAATATGTGGAACAATAACCCGCATATCGACTGCAGCTGCCTCTATCCACTTACCTTCCCCATTACCAACTATTACTCTGTTACTTCTTGGGGTATAGCCGTTCCCAACAAGAGCTGAATTCAACAACTCCCCCTTCAAAGAAGGAGGAAGAAACACTTGCAACTTATTCCCACCCCTTTGTAGATGAACCTCCCCACCGGCTTTGCATATAGCAACCGGATCCACCTCACCTCCGGAAACAAGTTGCATCTTTTTTCCCTTTACGTCCTTGAGATCTTCATTGTTATACCAGGAAAACCCGAGTGGTATATTGTCGCAATCCACTAGATTGACGCTGACTACTGGTATCAACTCAAAGAGCACCTTCTCTCCCGGTGAAACCTCTAGGTAAGTATCAACATAGTACCTCTCGTGAGTTGTTGACGCTTTCTCACATAGAGGTTCTTTATTCTTAGCATCCGAAAGGTCTGATGGATTATGTATGCCTGCAGGAGCACCATTAGCACAAAATCTATTACCTACCTCGATTACTTGACAATTCCATTCAGAACATATTTCAAATTCCTTTCTATTGAAAAGTTTTCCACATAGATCTATGTCACCAATTACACCAAAGGGTACCTCTTCACCTTCTCTAATTTTGATGCCTGAATCTACCCACAATGTACTAGGCTTGGAGGGATCCATACCTTCTAGATAGGCTGGCACAATGACATTTGTAAAGTTTGCACTTACACCATCGCCAGGATAAATACACCCCATGTCACAAGCACTTAAAAGAAGCAATAAGCCCAGAACTACTCTACGCATAAATACTCCACTATCTATTACGTTTTGGTGGTTTCTCAGGCTCATCTTTTTCGTGATCGAGCTCTTTGGTGTGTCTTATATGCGCTTTTTGATATTGCGTTTGAGCATCTTGGCCTACAATTGCTTTCATACTATCCATGAATTGCTCTGCAGGAACCGTAGCGTCAGATGCAATCGCACCAAAAATTGAACTAGAGAGAATGGCAGCTCTTGAAGTGAAGGCGACAACCGCGTTACTAATCACGATAAACGACACCACTAAACTTATGCCTACTGGCATCCCACCTGCATTTTGCGCAACCATTATTCCTCCGAAATCGTATGAAGTTGGCAAATACACAGCAAGTAGGCAGAATCTGAATAGCGCAAAATCCGGTTCAATTACACATCTAGGACAAATCTGGAAATCAAAAAGTGCATAAATTATTCCCAATCCAACCTCTGCCAATACTGCAAATGCAGCAAACGTGATAACGGGGGTCACGGCTACTTGTGCCAAGTTTTTTATCCAGTTATCAAAAATGGATTTTGTCCTCTTAAAGAAAATCATGGAGAGAAAGATTGGTGCAAGACAAAGAAGTATTGCCACCATAACAAGCGACATGACGTACGCAACGATGATCTTGAGCATGGCCATAAAAATCTGTATTAAGCCCACGATTATCAACAAGAAATACAGGATTCCTAAACCACCAGAAAACAAAAAACTAAAGATCCTGAGCCAATTCTCTTGTGTGCTAAAAGGAGCAAGTACTTTATCAAGAAACGCAAAATCCACACCATTCATGTTGCCCGAAAAGTAATTAATTAACTGCCCAGAACCCTCTACAAAAAGTTGAAACAAATTCTCATTGAAAAATTTCCAACTATTGGGACCAAAAAGAACCGCGATTATGCCAAGCTTCACAAGTAGGATTACCAGATCAACCTGGGGCGTCCTAACAAGGCCAAATAAGAAGGCTAAACCGTAGATAACGATGTAAAGTACGATAGAAGCTTGCACCGCGATTGTGAGCGTACTTCCTGCTACTGCTTTATAGACACCCCCTACCGCGCCAGCAACATCGTCACCCTCGCTGAACCTGCCATATTCATCGACTGTCTTGCCGTACAAAATCCTTATTATCTTACTCTTTACACTGTTCGTTGCCTTACTAAAAAGCTTTATACCGTTCTGCCGCTTAAGAACATAATGTAGCGATATGTAACCCCGGCTTTCAGCCTTCCCATCTCCTCGTTGATCTACTATTCCCACGTACATAGATCCCTTCCTATCTATTATGTTGGTGGAGTCTGGCACTAAAAATGCACCCCCTTCACCCTGAACTGAGGGTTCAAAGTTGGGATCTTCTTCGGAGATGTACACTTTTACTCCCTTAAAATCGGGAATATCGCATTTCCTACTTACCTTGAGCTTAAAAATACCATTTTGCGCAACCGTTTCATCAAGTGAACTAAATTGCAGCTGCATTGACTTGAAGGATCTTGAAGACACCCTAAAGAATTTATTTAGTGGAACTGTTGTACGGTTAAAAAAATAATCGTCATTACTGGCACGACAGAGCCCAGGAATATCCTTATCGTCGTAACACAAGTAAGACAACTGTCCACTATCATCCTTCAAATAGAGATGAAGCCACCGCAGAACGAGATCTTTACCCTCGAATTCGACTAAGGCCTCATTGCGCTTAATAAATTGACCAGTTTGCTCTATAAGCGCTTTACAGTACCTATGAAGAGCGATTCCAGGAACTCTTTTACTTAGATTTTCTACTTCCTTGCTATACCGATCTAAACTTTCTCCAAAAACTACAGCTCTACACAAATCGACTGTGCCAATCGATCGGTCTATACCCCCATTCAGGCTGTAGACAACCTTAAACTTATCTAGAGCACCCTTTTTATCAACTACCAGATTAATCCCTGGCGCAAAAAGACCTCCATAGGGTTCCCCTCTATGCTTCATACATTCCTGATAATTTCCCGGGTAGATTCTCGCATCTTTACCCGCACAAATATCATTACTAATCAACCCGGATTCCAGCGCGGGCCTCAAACCTATTAGAACTTCATCACCTTCAAGAAGATTGAGATCGACCTCAGCTTTGCCACCTGGAAACTCAAGATCCACCCACCTACAACTAGGAGTATCACAAAGATTCTCACCATTTTCGTTCAAACAATCATCAGGACAGGGAGGATAACAAAGTGAATAATCATCAGACCTTTTAATCTGATATTCAAATATATCACCCTTTTCTAGGTTGATACCCACATTTACCCAGTGAGTCCTAGCATCAGGTACTTCTCCTTCAGCAACACCCATATACTCCAGACAATTCCTATCACCTACATCACCTGGATTGGGACAGACTCGCAAAGTACCTTTTTTGACATCATTAGAGCTGGCACCGGAAATACAGTCTCCGGCACACCCAGACAAACAAAGAAGGAGCAACAAACAAACAAGTGCAAAACCTTTGTTGGGCACAGCAACCCCTCCAGCTCTGATTCTGACCTTAGTCAGCATCTTGTATACTATTTGCTTAACCTGCACCACCCATTCCGCCTGCACCACCTTCTCCAGCGCCTTTAACGGTTTGATCACCAGAGCCCTCTGGTCCCGCACGTTTTCCTCCAAGTTTCTTGCCTATGTTCTTTCCTCCTTCAACCAAGGTCTTAGCTTTAACGGTTTGATCACCAGAGCCCTCTGGTCCCGCACGTTTTCCTCCAAGTTTCTTGCCTATGTTCTTTCCTCCTTCAACCAAGGTCTTAGAAGTATTAAGTGAAATAGCAGCGAGTTTTTTTGCCATGGATTGAGGACTGCTGACATGTCTTGAAAGATCTGCTCGGAAGTTGCCAACGAGCTCTGCAGCCAAGCCACCTAAAATACCAAGGAAGTGGAAAAACAAGAATAGCATTAAAGCCATCATGCCCAGCTTTATCCATAAAACACTAGTGGATGAAGGGTCACTCGCAATCGTAGTGACATAAATACCAAAAAGTAACGGTTTCTGTGTAAGTGACATTTCCTGAATTACACATGCAAGAACTGAAGAATCCCTCAACTCTCCGTCTGCATTTTTCTCTTTACACTGGTTTGGATTCGCAAGCTTATAGCTGTAGTAACTCCGTACACCATCTAACTTAGAAACGCGCTGGAAGGTCAGATCATCAAAGAAGAGCTTGTCAAAAACAGAAAAAACAAGGGCTAAAAATCCAAACAAAACTATAGGATACAGCGAGTAAGCCATCACTTCTTTCAACCAGCCTTCGAAGAAAGGTTTCGTTACCTGAAACAAAATCATCGGGATAAAAATCGGAGAAAAAAGTATCAGTATCGTAAGCGCGATTATTGCCAGTATGAAAAGATGTACTATCCACAGGATAATGAGGAACATGAGTATCACGTACATTAGGACCAACAAGGCAATTACCAACTGTCCTGCAAAAAAGAATGCCAAGATCAATACGGGTACCATATATATCCCTGCGCCAAGCGCACTTATCGCACCAGCCGTTATGACAGTCGCTACACCACCACCTGCAACAGTCGGATTACCAAGAGCACTACCCAAGTAGAAAGCCACCCTACAATCTAACCTATCCCAAAGAGTCATGTAGGAGAGATTTTTCAATTCTAACTTTGAGAATATAGGTAAGTTACCACCTTGTCCTAGTTTCAGTGAGGAGCAACTTAAAACACCTGAATCAATAAACTTCTTCAATTCAGCAAAGTCTCTTTTATGCCCTGACTTGACAAAAGCCTCAAAGCACCCCCTTTCTTCGGCAGATAGGGGCTTTGTAACCACAAGTTCATTATATTCGGATGAGTCGAAGTCACACACATCTTTTTTTCCTCCTCCGCTGTAGACGATATCCGCTAGACCGGTAGAGAGCGTGAGCAATCTATCATAGTAGACGATCATTCCATCACCTATCGTGAAATAAGCAATTGCAGCAATTTTAAGGACAAACATTGTCCATTCTTGTAGACCGCTTACACCACCACTAAGAAGTTTGAAGCCAAATAGCAGAACCGCGAGAACTAATACAGCCTCTACGGCAGCCTTTAACTTTTTCTGTGCAATAACTAAGAAACCCTCACTTTCTTTACAGTCCGAAACCAAAATGTTTCTCAATGACTCCCTAATACACTGGACCACCAAAGATGTCATCGGGAACTGGGCCTTCGCAATCAAGCCTGTCACACCGTAACATGCGCTACTTATGTAACAACTGAAACAACCTGAATTATCGTAACTTAACACCCTGGAAAGATCGTCAGGATCATAAATCGGCTTCGATTTGATACACATAGGGGAAGGGTCGGCGGGATCTCTCAAATGACAGCCAACTTTCGCCCTTCTAGAAAACGTGACATAGCCGCAAAGCTTGGATCCATCGTACTCAGCAGAAAAAACATAAGGACCTATTCTCCTACTTTCCATGTTTTTCAGTGTCACACACTGTATCGAGCGCACACTTACCTTTCTTTTCATGTCTATAAGGGTATCCAAACTTTGGATTTTGTTCTCACCACCCAACACACCAAGATTAATTGCAGTGAAACTACTTTCCCTGCTATCCAATTGAGTCTCCTGCCCTGCTCTGGAGATATAACCCCAATCAAAAGGTTCTCTGTAACATATTTCAATGTATTTTCCGTTCTCTGCTCTGTTGCGTGGCCAAGCATACGTGCAACCCCCCGCATTACTATTGATTTCATTGCTCTCCTTCTTCTCGCAATAGACCATTTTCTCATCGGAGCAGACCTCAGCTCCCGCACCTTCATCCTGGCAGTATTTATAGTATCCAGTACGCGTTCTAAGAACCGGGTTTCTAACAAATGACCAAAGACAGCCTACCAGTTGCATCGCTGAAACTACCGCAGCAGCTATCAATCCAAGACCAACAGCAACTATAATTCCACCGCTGCCAACAATAATCATTATTCCAGCTACAATACCAGCAATCAGACCAATGAGTGCAAAAGCTACGTCGGTTCCACATTCAGGATAAGATGCTTCACCCGGCATTACTTTGGGTAGCACAACCTCTTCTGCATACGCGTGAGAAAAGAAGAACCCGCTCTTAAGAAGCAGTATATTATTGTCTAAAAGGTTGAGTGCTAAGAGTAAAAGTATTCCTCTGAGAAAAAGCTTCATTGCTGATCCAACTCCTTCACTTTTTCATAAAAAACTGGAAGCCACTTTACTGGTTCTTCACCATACTCTTCCATAATCCGGTGCAGGAGTAGTACCGTATCCGCGCGTCCAGATAAGACTGAGATAATATCTTCCATTCCACTGAGATTGATCCGCGCTATAACAGCACTCATAGCCTGTTTTATCAAGAAAAACCGTGTAGCTGGATCTGTGTGTTTGATAAGCATGTACTCCCGCTCGCTAAGCATAAACACGGATCTGTAAACATCTGTTGCTTTAAGGTTTGGCAAAAAAATCTGCGTCGCTGTCTGCTGAACTAAAGTATCACTTATCGCACTCTTACTTGCATCCTCTACACTCTGGGTAGCGAATATAACAAACGTATTTAGCTTCCTTAGAACCTTGAGCCAATCCTTAATTGTGGGCGCAAAAACTGGATTATCTATAAGGGCCCAAGCCTCATCTAACACAATCATGGAAGGGGACCCATCCAACGAGATGCTTATTCTATGGAACAAATATTGCAAAACAGGCGCAAGCGCCGCACTGTCTCTAAGGAGGTGTCCCATTTCAAAACCAAATACACTAGCCTTTGAAAAATCGAGACAATCTTCCTGATTATCAAAAAGCGTTGCATGCGAACCATTCCCATACCACATTAATAGGCGAGTAGCCAAACTATTGTCACCTTCCAACCCAAAAAACGCAGAAAGATTGCTCAGAGTTCTATCTGCTTTGTCGAGCTTAAAATTACCTGCCACCGCATCATTCAGTGTCGCAATATCCGCCGCAGTGAACTTATCTCCATTGACAGAGGCTAGAATCTTCAACCACTCTGTCAAGAAGGTTCTATTCTCCGGTGTATCATCAAGCTGAAGAGGGTTAAAGTAACTCTTGCTCCTTGGTTCTATCACTGTGTAAATACCACCTAGCGCACGAATAAAAATCTCAGCACCCCTATCCTTATCAAAAAAAAACATCCGTGGCCTGAACTTCATACTCTGTGCACATAAAAAGTTGAGTAAGACAGTTTTACCTGCCCCAGTCGGGCCAATTATTAGCGTGTGCCCAACATCTTTACAGTGGAAATTGAAGTAAAATGGCGTACCCGAAGTAGTATCAAAAACAGTGATTGCATCCCCCCAGTGATTACCCTCCATCTTCCCAAATGGGTAATTGTGCTGTGATGCAAAGCCCGCCAGATTTAGTGTACTTATCGTAGCTTTTCTAACTATATAATCAAAATTTCCGGGTAACTGGGCCCAAAAAGCAGGTTCAAGATTGATCTTTTCGCGGACAGCATACACACCAGCATTTGTTAGCTCAGATTCGACTAGCGACAGTGCATTCTCAAGTCCTTTTTCAGTTTTTTCACGACAGAGTATGGTCAAATGGTGCAGCCCAAACGCAATTCGACCGCTCATAGCATCATCGAGAGCTCTAGTTATTTCAGCAACCTGCGAAATAGCTTTATCCTGAGTTTGTAACATTCGGCTCTGCTGAACCTGCATCTTACTGATTGCAACCTGTCTGTGCACAAACTGAAATGTCTGCGTGATAACAAGTTCATATGGGACTTGCAGAAAATTGTCGAGCATTCCAGCTGAAGTATTCTGACCATATTCCTTCAGACTTATAATCCCAGCATACTCACTTCTGGATGGTGTAACTATCTCTATCGATTTCCTTCCAAAATACATCCTGCAACCACAGAGAGCCTCATCAAGTGGTCCGTAAGGAAGAACAAAATCTGATTGCGCCACACCACAATTGGCAATCCCAGAGAGAAAAGCTAGAACTTCGGAGTATGTAACATTGCCAACTTTTTTCAACCCAAGAAGATGGGGCGTATTGTTCCTCAAGCTTACCAAAAGCTTGTTTGTCATTTCCTCTAATTCTTCGTGGGCAATTTTCAAATCGGCAATACGACCCTCTTTCGTGTCCTTACGAGTTACTTTTCTATAAAGATCGTTGAAGAGCTCGACTTTTTTGTCATTACGCCTCACGACTGTTATGTATAGCTCATTCACAAAAGAGCTTTTATTCCCATGTTTCTGGCGCCATCTCTTTCTGACATAGTCAGCAAAGTAATTGGGTATTTTGTTAGAAAAGAGAGCACGAGCCTGACTTCCTTCTCTTCTGCGGATTAAGTGGAAACTAAGAGCAAAATGACCAGAAGAGACACTTTTAAAAAGCTGATTTCTTAATGCCTTGTGAATGTCTACGTCCTCATCATCGGCAGTTTCGAAGGGGTAACCGACCAGCCTTATAACCTTAAGCATGGAGTTATCCTTCAGAAGAATGGTACTGGAATCTAAGTGATCCTTATAGGGTACAAAATTTCTGGCGTGATACTCCGAGGAAGCAACTTTAGCTTTATAGTTCTTAAAAACGGCAAAATCGAACATCCCTAGAACACATCGTAAGAGTTAGCATCATGGTAAGCACGATTCTTACATCTCATGCATTTCTGATTCCTTACTAGAAAAAGCTCCAAAAAGAGCGGCTCATTGAAGCAGATAAGGTACCCTATCCCGTGTATGGTCGGCATGAAAAAGAGCAGGATAAAAAGGTTTTTCGTCAGTATGTACGCAAGCAACGAAATAATCAGATTCATTGCACTAAAAGTAAAACTCACACCGAGGAACATGGCCGGACGCGTAAGACCCTTAAAGAGCGGATCAAGACCTAAACTACCTACACCCATACTTCAAATTTTGCTATCAACTCATGACACCATGGATACACCACACCCACTCAGATACACACTATTACCTAATCGTTAAGTATTTCCCAACACAACTATCAAAACGCGGCCCTAGTAAAATACTCAAAACCAAGAATTCTCGCCACTACTATCAACTACACGGGGCCCGGTCGGACAAATTCTAGCCACGAGCACATAGAAAATCTACATCTAAGAAGTAACACAGCACTTTTTGCTAACAGACAAACAAGGTATCCCACACCAGATCAGTTATGCATTAAATAGCATACAATATTATAGCTTATCTTATTTCTAGAATATGAAACAGCTTTTTACCCGAACCGATTTTGATGCTGCCATAGTGTGTAGTACGCACCTTTCATGGCAAGAAGGGTCGAATGAGTCCCCCTTTCAATTACCTCACCACAAGAAAGAACTATGATCTCATCCGCATAGGCCACCGTAGACAATCTATGCGCGATAATCAAAGACGTGCAGTCTTTCCCAGCACTCATGATGCTCTCTTTAATTGCGGATTCTGTTTTGCTATCAAGTGAAGAGCTAGCTTCGTCGAATACGAGAATTTTTGCATCTTTTTTGAGTAACGCACGTGCAATAGCAACCCTTTGTTTTTCACCACCAGAAAGCTTTAGACCCCTCTCTCCAACAACGGTCTGATATTGTTCCTTCGTATGAGTAATAAACTCGTGAATACTTGCAAGATTCGCGACCCTGATTACATCATCTAACTTGGTATTTTGCGGATTAGAATACGCGATATTGTTGAAAATGGTATCGTTGAAGAGGCTAATATCCTGAGGAACAACTCCAATATATCGTTGAAAACTTTCGGGCTTCAAAGTGCTAAGATCCTGACCATCTATAAGGATTTGCCCTTCGGATGGAGAATAAAATCCAAATAATAATTTCGACACTGTTGACTTACCAGCACCACTCTTTCCAACTATTGCAAGAGTTTTCCCACGCTCCAAGCGAAAAGAGAGATTCTTTAAAATTTGGCAATCATCAGAATATCCAAAACTCACATTCTTGAATTCGACTACCCCCTCCTTGAATACAAACTCAGGCCGGTGATTTTGCACATTATCGTGGCATTCTTCCGATAACAATTCTCTAACTAAGTCTACATCTAGGTAAGCAAGACGCATTTCCCTATACGCAAAACCAAGATTTCCTAAAGGAATATAAAGTTGCAAAAGGTATGTATTAACCAAAGCAAAATCACCGATCGTTGCAGCATTGGCAACGATGTCAAGGATAACCGCAAGATTTATTCCAATTAAACCAAGAGCAATGATTAACGCCTGGCCAATGTTAAGAACGGACAAGCTCCTCCTGTTTTTTACTGCAAGTTCTGTATAGTTTTTGAGAAAGTTAGAATAGCAATTAGCCTCATAGTTTTGGTTATTGAAATATTTGACAGTTTCATAATTTATCAGACTATCGACCGCTTTGAATGCAGCTTTTGTTTCAGCTAGCTTCATTTCTCTTATGCAGCCAGTCCGCCACTGTGTGATCAATATCGTGTAAATACAGTAGAGAGCCAGTGTCAGAAAAAGCAGCACAAAGTAGTAGTACGGATAGAAAAGAAGTACGAGTATACAAACAAAGATTGTTTCAAGGAAAGTTGGAAATATACTGAAGGTTACAAATCTCAAGAACGTTTCGATTCCCTTTACACCACGTTCCATTACTTTAGACACTTCACCTATTTTTCTGCTTACATGGAACCTTATCCCCATGTACTGGAGGTGAGAAAAGGTTTTTAAAGCTAATGTTTTAGCAGCATTTTGTTCAACTAAGACGAAATATATCTCCTTTAGCTCATTTAAAACTTGAGATAGAAACCTTATTCCTGCATAAGCGAAGATAACTAAAACAACTGATCCAACGGAAAAATTCTGTACCGACTCAAATTTCTCAATTGCATCAAAAAGGAATTTATAAATGAATGGTACAAGGCTGCTGGCTATCTTCGCCAAACAGAGAAACCCAAACGCAGCAATAAAAGCAGAACGCAGCCTAATCGAACTCTTACTCCATAATAAGTCAAAAATCAGAGACAGCGTCGTCATATATCGTGTAACAAGCTTCGACTGCCAAAAAAGCGTAACATATAACAACTAGCCTGATACTGTGCAATGTATTCAGTCGGTACTTACACGTTAGTATATTTGGGAATAGATATCTAATCCTCAATCTACTATACTAATTCTGAGCCAACACCCGACAACAGATCATGTTGTGCAGGATCTCCTAACGGATAACAAAACTCCGTTCCGAGGAGACACTCTTTCTCAAAAAATTTGTGTGCTTCCTTTCTTCCGTGGTCCATGAGCTCACAGCGAACTTCTTCACTGAGATCAAGATCAAAAGTGGTTAATACCCTACCGTTCGAACTAACAAAATTTGTATCGATACTAATCTCTCCCGCAAAATTAGGATGATGATACCTAGGTGGAGCAAGCTTACCAGCATCAAAAATGCATATCAGGTACCCAAGCAGGTCATGGTATGCATCAGCCTTAGAAGCCACTTGAGAAAAATCTAAATCTTTAACCTTCTCGAAAATTGTGTCAGCATGCATATCGTTGAACAATTGCATCATGAAGACCAAATCTTTATGCGACCACAGGGTCTGCTGCTCTTCACATGTACCTATATGGATAGCAAGGGTTTCCTCATTGTACTTGGCATCTGGATTGGAAAGGAATTGAGGTTGATCGAAAAGCCAAAGTGGATAGTTATCCAGCAGACCTCCATCGACTAAAAGTTCTCCATTTGGCCCACGACATGGAACAAAATAGAACGGATAAGAAGCAGAAGCTCTTACAGCATCCACAACACTGTAATCCGGCGTATCCTCCCACGAGTATTGCACAAGTTTCTTGTTCGTAACATCTGTAGCAAAGACATAGAGATCCCTAAAACCAAGATCATGCATCTCGGCAAAGGTAATGTCCGAACTACCACACTTCTCTTCTAGTAGGTCACGCAACCGCCCAAGCAACTTATCACCAGTATATCTACCATACTCTTCAAAAAACCTGTTGGTCTCTTCAGGCAAACACACTGCATCTACTTCCTCTGCAAAAGGGATCTCGAGAAAAAAATCTCTCATCTCTTTCACATCCATACCTATAGCCGTAAGAAGTGCTAGCACAGCCCCTGATGAAACACCAGCAACCCGTTCTATGGAATGTAGGACGTCACGCTCTTCTAGGGCTTCCATAGCCCCAACACTGTAAAGAACCTTTACGCCACCACCTTTAAAGACTAAATTTTTGTATAACACAGCACCAGTATATTTTCTCAATATTCATAAAAGGAAGCACTTTTTTTTGTCGGGAGCAGACAAAAACGAAACATCGACCCAATAAAGCCACCTTGGACCACGTTCGCAATGCTCCCAGGACCCAAAAGAAATCTTTACGAATTCTCTTCCTCACCCGCACCGCAAGCAATGCGGACATCATAACACATTACCCCACAATTGTCGAATCCTGGATTGCTAAGCGTCTCTATCTTCACATTTCATTCGCATAGAGTGTATAATATTTCATGTGTGTGCTTGCCTACGTCTCGTGGTATTTTGTATGCATGACCTTATTGCCATCATGGGTTTATAGGCACGTTCTTGAACACACAACATGTTGCTTGGTTTTGTTTCTAGAAGGTGGAGTTAAAGTGTCGTACGGGTTCTCCGGGCTATGTTAGTCTGGAAGGCCCGGTACAAAAAGAGAGGAGGTTTGGTGCGCTTTTTCGTGTTCTGCTTGGATTTCTGGTACAGACAGTGCCACAAAGCATTATTGTCTTAGCGCTGATAAAATACCTTCATGACTCTGCTGTCCTCTATGAGCTCATAGAAGGCACCGTGGACGGGCTCTACAGTTCTCAACCCTCGAACCCGTTGGCGCAATTTCTTTTGTGGAACAAGAAGTCTCTGCTTTGTTCTAGCAGGTCTTTTTTCAGTCGAGTAATTCTTGTCAGTATGATCACTACAATGATTGTCGTTGGAGCTCTTATCCTTTTGATCTCCTATGAAGTGGCAAGTGCGTTTGAAAGAAGAAAGAACACTGTGGAAAAACAGTTAAAACAAAAAAGAAGAAAGGAGCTCGCTGAAAAAGGAGCACAGTTTGCACTTGGATTTACAGCTGGAACTGCCTTAGTCACCATTTTATTGCTTATACCATTCTTTCTGCTGCCTAACAAAAAACCTGAAAGCACTCTGACCTTTGTGCTTAGGTTCTACGATATTCGTGATAATCCACTGGCTGAAATTTTAAAGGGCATAGTTAAGGAAACTTTCAAAAAAAACGTCCTTTTCGAAAAATACACTGCAAAAGTAGAATCTTGCATTTTGGGAGTATTTTCCGCCTCAATGGCCCTTTTTTGTGTAGTCCTAGTTTTTCTGGTTATATCTGCTCTGTGTGAAACAAGGACGCGTAGCACCAATAAGGAAAGCCCTTCGGAAACACCAGAAAATTCTACTTCTACTTCTTTGGAAAGTCTCTGCACTCCCGTGGTTTCCCTGTCTATCTAGCGCACTTTGAGAATACAGTACGTGTGTGCTTCGCCTATCCAACATTGAAAGTACCTCCTTCGTAGGCTATTTTTCGAGCTTAAGAAATTTAACGGAAAGAGAAAGTGGAAAAAAGAAGTATAGCGACCAGTTTCGGGAGAATAATATATCTGGACTGGAACCACCAAGGTAAACTTGGACCTGTAATTTGTATTCACGGGATCAATAGGAACAAACGTGACTTTGATTATCTAGCTAAAACACTAGCTAGAAGCGATTTTAGGGTCATAGCTATAGATGTGCCAGGAAGAGGGGAAAGCGAATACATGCAAGCAGACCTGTATACATATGAGAATTATGGCAAAATTCTTTTGGAATTTATAAACGGACTAGATCTACAGAGATGCATTTTAGTGGGAACATCAATGGGGGGAATAATATCAATGATGTTAGCATCCACTATTCCTCAAAAAATTGAAGCACTTGTCATAAATGACATAGGACCATATACAGATTACTCG
Organism: Neorickettsia sennetsu str. Miyayama; assembly: GCF_000013165.1. Classification (NCBI taxonomy): domain Bacteria; kingdom Pseudomonadati; phylum Pseudomonadota; class Alphaproteobacteria; order Rickettsiales; family Anaplasmataceae; genus Ehrlichia; species Ehrlichia sennetsu. Next base: position 778,701 of record NC_007798.1, read on the forward strand.
GCGATGATTGTATTAAGCAAATATCTCTGCATGTACCCAACTTTTTCATCGCTTGACGAAGCAAACAAATTCTTAAGAGTAATGTTAAAACCACTTGGCTTACTCAAAGAAAAACATTGGCAGCACATGCTGCGTCACTCCTTCAGGAATACTGAGGAAGGAAAATATGTGTTGGACTTCGACCCAGAAATTTTTAGGAATCACAGAGAAAAAATAACTGGATCTAGAAATTTATGGGAAATATGGCACAATATTGATCAGAACATTCCAATACTTGCATTGAGAGGCGAACTCTCACGCATGCTATCAAAAGAAACATTCACCAAAATGGCTCAGTCACACCAGAGAATTTCGTGCCTAGAATACACTGGTGTAGGACATGCACCTTCACTCATGGACCACAAACAATTAGAAGACATCAAATCCTGGTTGCTCGCAAATAGTTCGGAAAAACAAAATTGAAGCATCACGGATGCGCAAAACCTGGAAATCGTCACTAATATTGATATATCACTACCGTCTTTGTTGATAAGAAATATCTTTATGATACATTCTCCTTCTGGAATGAAAATTCAGTCTTAGTCTTCATGAATATTTTCAGATCTATGATTTGGGCTTTACTGCTCGCTCTTCTGGGTGATTTTGCCAGCGCATCTCCTGCTGCTAAGTCTGGCACTAAATTTTATGTTGGTGCTAACTACAACGCTTTTGTAGCCGGTAAAATCAGTGGAGAGGATATACATAGGGACATTAACACAGAAAAAGCAAAGCTCTTCTTCCCTGTAACCAAGAAGAAACTTATGGATAGCACACTTGAGAGTTTCGGTGGTAAAATCGGATTTACCGTATCGGGTCTCAGCGTAGAAGCAGAATGCCTATATGGACGAACTGCCTCCTCAGGTTTATCAAGTCAAACCAATGATCCTGCACACAAAACTAAGACTATCTCAGCCAGTGATGGAAAGACTAATGGGGGATATGTATACCTATTAGGGATTCTAAATACCAACTTGGAATTCTCAGGGGTGACGTTATTCAGTCCTTACTTAAGCCTCGGGGTCGGGAGTGGCAGCATACTCATTGAAGGAGATGATGGGAATTATGGATTTCCACTCGTAACACAACTAAGAACAGGATTAAAATCGGATCTTGAATTATTCTCACTATCAGTAAAACCGTATTTTGGATACAGGTTAATGCTTGTTTCAAGCATGTGCACAGAAAGGCTGACTGATGTCCCCACAATAGTTACAAGTCGTCTAGATACAGGTCTAGGTATTGTGGATAAAATAAAGGAAGCGGTGAGCGTGATCCGTAGCATGAGTCATGTTTCACACAATATTGAAGCTGGTATAGCTTTCTATATGCACTAATGCAGCCTAGATAAAGTAGCCTCTGACACTCCTCTTACACTACGTTTTGGCACGTAAGTTCTATCGTAGCTCAGCACTTCCTTGAAGGACTGGGCTTAGTGCTAGGAAAACCAATATCCAATCTCATTTTATGAATTTCTGTTTGCTCTGAAATTTCAGAGGCAAGTAAGTTTTTTCAGATTTTATGCACTTGAATTCCAAGTAAATCTTGTTTTTTATACTATTTATGGAGCTAATTTTAGATTAATACAAAAAAAAGTAATATTTTTTTTACAAAATTAGGTTAGTTCTTTGCATTTTACTGAACCATCGGGGGTTTACAAATGATCAATTATCATTTTCTAAGAAGTGCTGCATGTTTTTGTTTGCTTGCTCTAGCCCCCATATATGAAGCCAAAGCCACAGAAGCTGAAACCCAGAAAGAAGAAGCTGGACTTTATGGAAGGGTCTTCAATATAGCAAAGCTTTCTGGGGAAAGTAATTTCATGGATACTGGCCGTGCAGCGATAAATGCCTGGAATGACTCCCATACAACCAGACCAGACGGCTATCTTAATGGTACTGTGATAAGGGAATTCAGACCTACACATGGATTCAGCATGATGGGTGTCGGTCTAGCAGTTGGCTACCATATCCAAGAAACAAGAATAGAATTTGAAGCCCTGATAAACGGTACAGGTAAACTTGCTGAAAGAGCAGAAGAATCTTTTTATGGTGTCGCAGATGTACCATCTGGTTGGGCAACTAGCAAGGAAAACAACAAGAAATTAGAAGGTATACAATTTCTCCCTGTTGGGCCTATGCAATTCACAGATTTTAGTTACAAGGCCGGCTTGTTGAATGTCTACCACGACTTCAGTGCTGGAAAAGTATTAAATCTATTCGTAGGAGGGGGTGTCGGACTTGCTAAGGTTAAATACAAATTGTCCGAGGCACAAAACCTAGTTAGTACACCTTTTGTTATGCAGGGTAGGATTGGTATTTCTTTTGATGTTGATTATCTGAAAAAGGCTGGTGTGGTGCCCTATTTAGGGTATACTGCACGCTACTTTGGAGAAGCAAAGACCAAAGAACCAGTGACAGGTTTGGGTGTAATAAGGTCTAAGTCACCTAGCCTAGCCTTTATTGCTGATTATCAAGTAGAAACAGAACCAGTAGAAGGAATAAACTTTGTGCCTACAGCAAAGCACTTGCTTCACAACCTAGAGGTAGGCTTCACATTCTTACTTGATGCGTAATGACTTATTCGCTCAAACTGGAAGATGGATTTCCGATGAAATCTATCTTCCTTAATGTGAAATTATATCTGGTTGATGTATATCGGATAAGACTTCCGTTATGTTGGATGAATGTCGCAGAGTGGAATCATAAAAAAGGACCCTGCTTGCATTTTTTATTTTGCCCAATTTGAGAGTCGTTTTCAGATGCTTGTTTATGGATTCACCTAAATCTGAGATGTGTTCATATAGGTAAGCTTATCACCCTAATTGAGCAGTTTTTCGCTCAAAAAATCAAAAAAATCTACTTCAGAAGCCCTTGACGATGGACTTCTTGAAGGACATGATATAGACTTTTCCTATGAAACTTCAAAGAGGTGAACTAAATGATAGATAGAAAGTTCCTAGTGAGTCTTGCCATTTTTGGTGTACTTGCGAGCGCATCTCCTTCTTATTCGCAGGGCGGTGCGGAAGGTTTCGCTGAAGAGGCGGATGTGTTTTATGCTAAAGTTAGCTATGCTCCTGGCATGATTCAGGAGACTGAGTGGAGTGGTGAAGCATATGCCAATAATGCTACTGCAACCGAAAAAAAAGCATTCAAGCCAGAATATGATTTCGGACTCATGGGCGGGTCTGGCTCTCTCGGATATTACTTTGGTGGTATGAGGGTTGAGATTGAGGGTAGCGTACACAAAATTACTGCTAAAAAAGATACCAAGTTACGTACAAAGGTTCCTGCTAGCAATGGAAGTGATGCGAATGCAGATACTGCAACTTATAAGGGTGCAACCTTTGTTGGTGGCATGCTTAGTGTAAACTATGACGTTGCAATCACTGATTATATCAGTCCATACTTTGGTGTAGGTTTTGGCGCGCACAGGGTGGCTTTGGATTTTGAGAAATCTAATTCGGTTACAGCGTATCACCTCGCTTCTCAGTTGAAAGCTGGTGTTAATGTGACTGGTCTGACTTCTGTTGTGCCTTATGCTGGATATAGGTTTACATATCTCAACGAAAGAGAGTATACGGGCGCAAAAGCAGACGATGGTACTACCGCTTTTACACCTAAGGTTGCACATATGATACACAACTTTGAGGTTGGTGTGATGGTGCCTATGAATGCATAGTTCTTAGTTCCTATCGCTGCGAGGTGGAGTTTCCATACCGCTGATTCTGTGTGGGTGCGCATGTTATTTTTGATTGTTTTACAATTCATTGTTGCGGTCCTAATTGTGACGTTGGTCCTGTGTCAAAGTTCAGGCTCCGATGTCGCTGGTACTTTTACCTCTGGGCGTAGGGGTCTTTTTCCTGCCAGAAGTGTATCTGGCTTGTTTGTGAGGTTCACCTGGGTCCTCCTGCTCGTGTTCTTTCTAAATACAATACTCCTCGGAAGGCTGAATTTTACTTCGAACACCGAGGTTATAACAAATGAAGTGGAAGAAGAGTTAGAGAGGGCCCTAGAAGCAGATCATAGGGAAGCTGAAAATGTCGACTATACCTCCTTTGAATAGGAGATCCTGTGCCTTCATATTTGTTACAGGGGGTGTCTCGTCGTCTATTGGTAAGGGGCTTACGACCTCCGCCTTGGCATCTTTGATGCAGTCTATGGGGTTTCGTGTTTGCATCAGGAAAATGGATCCCTATCTTAACGTCGATCCTGGAACTATGAGCCCACTGCAGCACGGTGAGGTCTTCGTCACTGAAGATGGTACTGAGGCTGATCTTGATCTTGGTCATTACGAGCGATTTACTGGTATAAACTGCACCCACCGTGATAGCACGACGGCAGGGAGGATATATGTTGACCTTATAGAACGCGAGCGGAATGGTGAGTATCTTGGTGCAACTGTTCAAGTTATTCCACACGTCACGAATCTTATTAAGGACTTTATTTACTCCGGGTCTGACCAGTATGATGTGATACTGTGTGAGATTGGTGGTACAGTCGGAGATATTGAGGGGCAGCCATTTTTTGAATCCGCAAGGCAGGTTGCCTACGAAGTTGGGAAGGAAAATGTCATATACATACATCTTACCCTTGTTCCTTACTTAGAAGCTTCTGGTGAGCTTAAAACAAAACCTTCTCAACACTCTGTCAAGGCATTGAATGCTTTAGGTATACAACCTGATTTCTTAATATGCAGAACACAATCAGCACAAATGTCTGCTGCAGACAAAAGGAAGATAGCTCTATTTTGTAATATTAGGGAGGGTAACGTTATAGAAGCGCAGGACGTAGACAACATATACAAGATCCCTCTGATCTATAAAGAGCAGGGGCTTGACACAAAAATAAGTGCGCTTCTTGGGTGCGGTCCACTAGAAGCAGGCGTATCTCACTGGAAAGAGATTGTAGGAAGAACACGATCTCTTGCAAACAGTGGTAAAAAACTTTTTGTAGCGATAATTGGTAAGTACTCAGGTTTATGCGACGCTTACATTTCGGTTGATTCTGCTTTGCAGCATGCTGCTTTCGCTGTAGGAGTAAATTTATCTGTCCAAATTATAGACGCACGAGGAAAAGACATGTCCGACCTTTCAAAATTTGACATGATACTCATCCCGGGTGGTTTTGGTAATAATGGAATAGACGGCAAGCTATTAGCAATAACGCATGCAAGAATCAACAATATTCCTTTTTTAGGTATTTGTTTTGGTTTTCAGTTAGCAATTTTAGAATTTGCGAGGAATGTTGTCGGAATTAAAGATGCTGATTCAACGGAGTTTAACAAAAATTGTAAAGCACCTGTAATTTGCTTTTTGGACGAGTGGCACCGTTCAGACTCATCTGTGGAAAGGCGCCGTCAATCCTCACAAGTTGGGGGCACGATGCGTCTTGGTGGATATAATTGCGTTCTAAAAAAGGAATCAAAAGCTTACGCGATCTACAACGAAACAGAGGTAATTTCAGAACGACACAGACACAGATACGAAGCCAATCCACATTATTTGCCTGAACTGGAGGCAAAAGGTATGCTTTTTTCTGGATATTCAGAGAAAGGTTGCGATATTCCAGAAATCCTCGAACTCAAAGATCATCCTTGGTTTCTGGGGGTACAGTTTCACCCAGAATTCAAATCCAGGATATTTAAACCACATCCGCTGTTTTTATCATTCGTAAGAGCAGGACTGCTACGTAAATACAGCTGATACAGACGCACACACAGGAAACCTAGTCTCTTACGTGAATCTATGCTACAATTAGCCTGATGGGGGTGCCATTAAAGACCGTGGAGGCAACAGGAGTCGAACCTGCGACCTTCTGGGTGCAAACCAGATGCTCTACCAGCTGAGCTATACCCCCTCTGGCACATTAGAAACTATCACGGTGTAGATGTCAAGCTGAGATGATGCCCTTTTCATTACGAAGTTTATTCTTCACGTTTTGTAAATTTATTAAAACTAAAATATCAGAAGCAGACTGAGACCAAGATCCTATTAAACATATGCAATCACCAAGTTCACATTCCCCACTACACGCAACTGTGTCGTTGATGAATTTCATTGTGCATACCACGGAACAAAACTTTAGCTATGAGGAAGCATTACTCATACTTAAGGAGGCTGCAGATGCCGATAGGGGTATAGTATGGATTAAAGATGAGAATAAGGGACGGATAACACGGTTCGATCTCTCATCAGCGCAAAACGAAGAACCAAAACCTCTATTCTCATCGCATGACTACCTGCTACAGGTGATGAATATGTTCAGGGGGGCCGATGAGATAGTTGCTGCTATAGTCGATGCTCCTGAGAAGGAAAGGCTAAGAAGTCAGCTTACAAGGAGAGCCCTGATTGTCCTAATAAGTGGATTTCCGCGACATAATGAAAAGGCATGCAAGGGATTTTTGAAAAACTTTAACTCCGAAGTTTGCACAATTCTCAAGGAACGTGTACTGCCATCACTCTCACTAGAAGAAATTTCCAGGCTGCTGAGAAAAGCTGAGTCTTATGCCCCTTTAGGAGAAAGACAGCACTATTCAGTAGAAACAATTACAAAAATTGGAGACAGCCTTGTTTCTCAAAGTGATACTCTAATTACAGGAACAACGGAACATCAGAAGCAACTTTTAGAGAATTACAGCACTCAGTCCTGGTATCAGCTTTTACATCCTGTTGAACAAGCCCTCTTTAGAAGGCATGTAGATGCCTTAACGGATGGCAAGCATATTCCCTCAGCATATCTAAGAGAGATACCCGGTCTGCGTAATTGTTATAGAAAAGTACTTGCAAAGCTCACCCTAGACGATTCGGGTAATATCACCAATAAAACAGTTCTGGCTAGTTACACGCACAGCGCAGCAGTCGCTGGTACACAGGGTAACAGAACAGAAAGATTACAGCTGGCTAATGAGAACTATCAACAACTATGTAATGCTAACCCTGGAAAAAATGTGAACGTACTCACCCTCTGTTCGAGAGTTCCATGCCAGGGACTCATCGACAGATTTTTTCCTAGGGCGAGCTCAAGTGCCCTAGACACCTATGTGGTCGACACTACGAGAAGCGCTGTTGGCAGGGAAAATACCCACATAATACCAGTTAACGCACTCAGATTTATAAGTAGAAATACAATACGCAGTACCTGCGACAAGGCAATAGCTGCATATGTTGAAAAATCTGGAATAAGTACAAACCCCGAACAGCAAGCCTTATTAAAGTACCTCACACAGAATACTAGTCGCTGGAATACAAGAGGTTACAGGCAAGCATGCGCCAACTTACTTAATCTACAAACCCAAGAAGAAAGAGCTCTGGCAAAGGAAATGGTCGAGCTCAGGAGGCTTGAGATTAAACAAAGCGGCCTTTTGGGTAGACTTACTTCGCTCTTTGAAGTGCTGGCATCAAAACTCAGAGGTACTCCTAGAAACAGAAACGCAAGGCTCGCAGCTAAGGTCACTGCACTGTGGGAACAGGTATGTGACAATGATGTTTTATGTGTCTCGTGTAAAAGTGGTAAGGATCGCACTGGATATACATCAATGGTAGCAGACGCAATTGCATGCGCAGCGTACATTCCTAAGTCGCAACCAGAAGCAATACAAAAAGCACTAACCGGCAGTGGTCATGTGCAATTCCTTGCTTCACACAGCGGAGGAAAAACAGGATGCTTCGGCCTAAAGCCAGTACAAGTAGATGCTTTCGAAGGAATAGGAGGAGAGCACTGTGTATCTCTGTTTACAAATGCTGCAAGAAGCAGTAGCTCAATTTCTTTGGCCAATACAGATGGCAAGAGTGTGCCTACAAAGGCACCACAGTGCCAATCAACACGGACAAGGAGAGAAAGCACAGCTTCATCTTCTAGTTCGCTTTCCACTCTATCTTCTAGTATTGGTAGTTCACACCAAGAAAGACACCCTGTTACAGATCTCGCAGGTCCAACTGTACAACGTGGAATTGATCCTAAGCAACAAACAGAGCAGTCAGCCTCCAGATAAAACTTTATCTACTTTCCTTGAATTTCGCTTGCCAGCTTCTCCAGTATTGCGTTGACAAAACCAACCTCCTTTACTGACAGAAAGAGTCCTCCCAAGCTTACATATTCGTTAATGACAAGATTTCTTTGCCCAACACTGCTTAGTCGTAGTTCAGATATGGCAACCCTCAAAAGCGATAACTTGAGATTATCTATTCTATTTATCTCCCACTCTTCAGATAAGAAGCGTCCTATAAGCTCTGTATCCGCTTCTACATTAGCGAGACATAAATCCAAGATAGAATTGAGTAACTCAAGATCATATCGCTTCATATAGGGCATCTCTTGCAGCTCCAAGGCCCTACTAATAAGCTCCGATTGCGGCAAATCAGAAAAATAACTTGAGTAGCACACTTCAATAGACAGTAATCTGGCAACCCTTTTCTCACTTGGCATCTTTTACTCCTTGTGAGTAGAGAGCTTCCCTACTCTGCTGAAATACACCTACAGACCTTAAAAGTGAGATAACTTCATATGCTGGAAGTCCAACAACATTGAAGTATGAACCCCTGATGAATAAAACGAAGCCCTGCGCCATTCCTTGTATCGAATAGCCGCCTGCCTTGCCAATACCTTCCTTTGTTGCCAGGTAAAATTCTATTTCTTCATTAGAGAGCCTTTTGAACTTTAGGACAGTCATGACCGTCCTTTGTCTTACCTCACCAGACTTTGTAACCAAACAAAGCGAAGTATAAAGTCTGTGTCGCCTTCCACTTAGAAACTCGAGACAATAACGCACATCTTCGTCACAGCACGCCTTGGGAAGTATCCGTCTACCACAGGAAGCTACGGTATCAGCTGTTATTACGTTTTCTTCGTGACAAACTCTTTTAAGTTTAAGTGCCTTTTCGTAAGCCATTCTCTTAGCATAGGTAAGAGGAAGCTCACCCTTCTTCGGTGACTCATCTATTTCTGGTCCAATGGATCTCTTCGGGAAAAATCCAAGGACCTCAAGAAGCTGACTCCTGCATTTTGACGAAGAACCCAGAATAAAGTCGGAATACATATCACACAACAGGTAAGTAGAGGGTCAACGTGACTGAGTGATTCATTTTCGTGTCTTACCTTTAGTAGTTCCCTCACCAAGATCATCCATACGCTTCTTCCGGAATCCCTCTCTTTCGACAATGATCCCCCTGTTTGTGTCATACTGAAGAAACATCGAGACAACTACCTTATCACTAAGGATAATTTTTATTTTTTTTCTGCGCATTTTACCACAGGAATGCGCTAGTATCTCTCTCCCATTTTCAAGTCTTACTCGAAACTCGGGTCCCCTAAGGACCTCGATTACCTCACCTACGAAGCGCCTTTCATCTTCTCTAGGCATAACAATGCTTCCTCAACATACGGATTTTACAAACTTACAACTTTAACTCTGTCAAATGAACTTATATGAAATCTTAACTTGATCTTCATACCAAGTAATGACTTCATCTGTATGATAATTGTTAAAATTTGGATTAACAACTTCCCCTGACCCAGCACAGAGCAATCCAAATGCTGAATTATGAAAAAAATTATATATTTAGATAATTAAACGCTAACTTGGGACATACCTTAAGCCATTCCCTTAGGATGTGAGATTTTGCATCCATAAGATCTGAATAAAAAAATTCTTTGGTTAATGAAAGGGTTGCTCTTCTTGATACTCTTGCGATTTAGGGTTATTTGGGTTATCATACCTCACCGTCTCTGGCGTTTTCTATTATGGTAAGGATGAATACTCCAGAAGCCTCGCTTGGCTTCAAGGCGCCTCCTTTTTCGATCGAGTTTGGTGGTTCCATGTACTCGCTTTCGAGTGTTGCTGGTCCCAGCGGCACGCTAGTGATGTTTATTTGCAACCATTGTCCGTATGTAAAACAGATAGTGCGCCAACTTTCCAAAGATGTAAAATTGATGCAGGAGAGGGGTATCGGTGTAGTGGCAGTCATGCCCAATGATGTCTCTTCGTATCCAGAAGACTCACCGGAAAAGATGGCTGACTTTGCACAAGAGTACGGGTTTTCGTTCCCTTACATCTATGATGCCGACCAAAGAATTGCCGCAAGCTATGGGGCTGTTTGTACACCGGATTTTTTCGGTTTTGACAGAAACCTTGAATTACAATACCGTGGCCAATTCATTGACCTTGCATCGGGAACACATGACCTGCTCGATGCGATGCTTGAGATCGCTGGCGGTAGAAAAGTTTCGAGAAAACAGAAGCCCAGTATTGGTTGTTCAATAAAGTGGAAATAATTTTGACGGTACCACCTTTGCATGTTTGATGATGGCATCACTTTGTTCCAGGTAATAGCGCTGCTTTCAACCGCTGTTTTAGTGGTAGCGTTGTTCTTGAAGTTAAATATAAGTCCAATTTTGGGTTATTTTGTCGCCGGAGCAGTACTTGGTACACATGGGTTCAAGATAGTCACGTTTTCCTCACCCATGGAGACCTTCGCTGAATTTGGTATCGTCTTTTTACTTTTCCTGATCGGGCTGGAGCTTACGCTAGATCGAATCATGTCCATGCGGCTGCATGTTTTCGGCTTAGGAACATTACAGGTCATAATAACTGCGCTTCTGATCATATTAATCTGTCGAATATTTGGTAATAGTTCGAGTGCATCAATCATAATAGGGTGTGCGTTTGCCCTTTCTTCAACAGCTATAGTACTTCAAGTGCTGCAAGAAACCGGAATGGAATCAAACCAAGTAGGAAGGCTTTCAATAGCTGTCTTGCTAATGCAGGATTTTACGGTTGTGCCACTGTTAGTACTCGTTGCACTTTTGGGAAATAACGCACCACAGAATCTTCTCCTTCCTATTGCCATGTCACTAATCAGGGCTGGTTTAGTGTTGTTGCTAATTTTTGTTGCTGGTAGGTTGTTGCTAAGGCCTTTCTTTAAGATTATTGCTTCCACTAAGAGTAGTGAACTATTCATAGCCACGACGCTACTCATAGTACTCGGAGCAGCTTATATAACCGAGAAACTTGAATTATCAATGGCGATGGGCGCATTCGTGGCCGGTCTTTTGCTTGCAGAAACGGAATACCGTCACGAAGTCGAGCAAGTAATATTCCCATTCAAGAGTTTGCTCCTGGGCCTGTTTTTTATGACAGTTGGTATGTCGATAGACCTCAGGATGCTCGTCGAAAACATAGGATTAATTACCGGTATAGCTTTAGCTTTAATGACACTCAAAGCATCAATTGTAATAGGGTTAGCAAAATTGTTTGGGTTTAAAACTGGTCCTGCAATAAATGCTGGTTTGCTGTTAGCACAGGGCAGTGAATTTGCACTCATCCTGTTTAAACTGGACAGCAGCACTACAATCCTTGATGCTTCAATGGTTAACATACTGGTCTCCTCGGTTACGATGAGCATGGCATTTACACCACTTTTCTCCAGCATTGGAACCATGGTTGCAAATAAACTTGAGGCACCTGATAGAATAGTCGAGGAAGACGAACTCATTCAACTAATGCGTGCTAGTGTCGCTGATATTGATAACCATGTCGTCATAGCGGGTTTTGGCCGGGTGGGTAGAATGGTTGCGCGAATGCTAGCTGAGGAAAGAATCAACTACATTGCCATTGATGTGGATTCTAAGATTGTGGAAAAGGCACAGGATGAAGGTTTCCCTATTTTTAAAGGGAACATCAACAAGCGTGCCACTTTAGATGCAATCGCCGCAGACAGAGCTTCCACTATAGTGCTTTCAATGCAAAACGGGGTTACTAGTAAAAAGGCGGTCGCCCTTATAGGGCAAAGTTTCCCTCATGCTACTATTGTCGCACGCGTGGCAGATTTCTCCGATATCAAGACTTATAGAAAGTTAGGCGCACATAAGCTTGTACCAGAAACCTACGAAACTGGTCTGCAAATAGGAGCAGAAGTGTTACAGTCAGTCGGCCTAGGATCTTTTGCAATTGCCTCACTCAAAGAACGCTTCAGAGCGTGTGATTATGCAATTCCAAAAAGCATCGCCAAAGAAGAGGAACCACCTTCTTAGAGACCACACGCACAAGTACCGAGAGCTTAGCCCGTATGCACAAAGCGCTGTGATATCAAGGTTTATTCCCACTCAACTGTGGCTGGCGGTTTGGATGTAATGTCATATACTACACGAGAGACTGCGCTCACACGATTGGGTATTTTGGTTGCAACCTCATTCAGAAAGGAAAGAAAGCGCAATTTATCATCATCATGAGCCTCAAATGGATAGGCACTAGCTGTCATTCCATCGTGAGAAACAATAGCGCGTAGCGCACAAACATAGTTATAAGAGCGCTTATCACCCATCACACCAACGGAACAAACTGGTAATAATACGCTGAAAGCCTGCCATATGTGAGAATACAGATTGTATTCCTTCATTGTCGAGATGTATATCTCATCGATATCCTGAAGCACAGCCACTTTTTCTTGAGTTACTTCTCCTAGGATTCGTATCGCCAGAGCAGGTCCTGGTGACGGATGCCGCATTAAAAGGACCTCACTCACACCTAACTGACGCCCAATTGCTCTCACCTCATCTTTAAAGAGCAATCTAAAAGGCTCAAGCAACTTTAACCCCATTTTCTTGGGCAGCCCACCCACATTGTGGTGAGATTTAATTGTATGGGAACCTCCACCACCCGATTCGATAACGTCGGGGTACAAAGTGCCCTGTAAAAGAAATTCCACACCCTGGATTTTTAGAGCCTCTTCTTCAAATACTTGAATAAAAGTCTCTCCAACAATTCTTCTCTTCTGTTCGGGATCTGCAACTCCAGCAAGCTTTTTAAAGAACCTATCAGCTGCAAAAACAATCTTCAGCGGTATTCCCAACGATGAAAATGATTCCTTCACTTCATTAGCTTCATTTTTTCTTAGAAGTCCTGTATCTACAAAAATGCAATGAAGCCTTTCACCTATTGCTCCGTGCATAAATTTCGCTGCAACTGTTGAATCAACACCTCCGCTGACTGCAGCAAGAACACCTGCATCACCAGTGGTAGCAACTACCATGCGTTTTTCTTCTTCGGAAAAAACTTGTAGATCCCAGGTATTTTCAACTCCTGCAATTGATATGAAATTGCGTAGTAAGACACCACCATTCTCAGTGTGTGAGACCTCAGGATGAAACTGAAAGCCATATATCTTCCTGTTTTCATCAGCAATTAGTGCAAATTGGCAATCGTCTGTCTTTGCGACACATTTAAAACCACAAGGAAGCGTCACAACCGCATCACCGTGACTCATCCAGACCGTAAAATCCGAGGCACTGATGTTGCTCACAATCGGGCTTTCTGCAACGATCTGGAGTCTAGCCCTTCCATATTCGCGGTTTTTACCAGAGACCACACTAGCACCTAAGAAATCGCTTAGGAGTTGCTTTCCGTAGCAGATTCCTAACACTGGTATACCATGCGTAGAATTCAGGCTCAGAACCATTGCGATTAGGTCTCTGTAGTTCGCATACTCACTGGTAGACTGGTGGCTACCGGATAATATAACACCCTTTATGTCATTGGAGAAAGTAAAGCCAGAGGGGTTATAGATACACGAGCAGCATCCATTTTCCCTTAACTTTCGAGCTATCAGCTGGGTAAACTGCGATCCTAGATCAATGATGGCTATTTCGGGCATCATCTCGCTTTACGGGAGTACACAGGCAGATTATATTGCTGATAGATAACAAAATCTAGTGAAGCACAGTTAAAAGTAAAGAAATACACCTTGCCGTGTGAATATTCCCCTTTAGTTTGTCTCACAAATTCTGATCACACTTTTTCATTTAGCCTAAGAAGCAATTCGTCTAAGATTGGTTTGTATATCGTGGTGATTTCAGCGTCTAACACCGCGGGTATAGAATTATCACACGAATATGAGATTTGCCTCAAAAATGGAACTCTACCAAGCACTGGAATAGAAAAAGCTTTTGAAAATTCCCTTGTGTTTTCTGCGTTTCCAATAATATACTGCTCGTCTTTATATAAATTTGAGCAACTCATGTTCTCAATTACACCAAGAACAAGAATTTTTAATTTCCTAAACATTTCACATGCTCTTGAAACATCCTGTATGGAAACTCTTTGTGCAGTTGTTACCAGAACTGCACCATCAACATTAAAATCACTGCAGAGTGTAATATGAACATCACCGGTACCAGGAGGAGTATCGATAACAAGATAATCTAACTCGCCCCATTCAGTGTTGGTAAGAAAGGTACGTAGAATCTTAGACAGCATTGGCCCACGCCAGAGTATTGGCGCACCTGGTTCAGCCATTGCACCAACTGAAACATATTTAAGTCCAAACTTTTCCACAGGAACTAACGTTTCTCGTTCAGTCATTGTAATTTTTGTTTTCGTTCCTAGCATAAACGAGAGAGAGGGTCCGTAGATATCGGCATCTATCAGGCCGGTTTTGAACCTTCGCGCCAGTAAAACAGCAAGATTTAACGCGACCGTCGATTTTCCTACACCTCCCTTACCAGAAGCAATAATAATAGTTTTTGGCATATCAAATCCGAACACTCCGCTATAAAAAAGGTCTCTAAAGAATCCTCTGTATCGGCTGTTAAATGGAACATTTTGTTCAGATCAAATGGTATTGTATACCCGTAGTTTGAAACAAGAGGGCTATTTTTCGTTACGGCAAAAAATCAATTGTCGATCTACCCTATCAGCTGTCTAGGAAAAACACTTCGCTCACATCAAATGACATTACGCCCCTACCTGCCTTATTTACATGTGCATATTGAAAATGGCATATATCTGCAGTTGACTTTTAATGCATATTAACCTTTAGTTAAGCTGGGTTGGGTACCATCTCGGCGGGTTTGCTTTCTGGGTTACATGTATGCCGGTGGGCACTCTAGCTGAGAATTTTATGATGTTGGGAACTAGGGGGATACAATGTCAAGGATCGTTAGTGTTGCAGTATTTTCAGCACTTTTATTGCTGTCCGGCTGCTTGCATATAAACACATCGCGACGTGGTGGTCCTGCTTCTTCACAGTTTGCCGATGTGGAGTGCCAGTGTCCAGCAAAAAACGGAACAGTGGCCATAATTCATTTCAGGTCTGGTGAATCCACTGCACTACCTGAGGCAAGACAGCTCATTTATGAGAACATTGCTGAGTGTATTGCCTTGAGAATTAGCGAGAATCCTAACCTAAAAGTTTTAATTACAGGTCACACTGACAAGCTTGAAACTCCGGAGAACAGCCTTGGGCTTGGCAAAGAGAGAGCCATTACGGTTCTTGAATACTTATTGGGAGACGTCTTTGAAAACCTAAACGATCTTGCTCAAGAATTCGGGAGTTTTCCCATCTCTTCTGAAAAGGTAGACAATTCAGGAAGCACGGGTGATTTGGATAATGTGACACAAGCAGTTTCTTTTTCAAAAGATGTTTTAAGAAACCATTTTTGCACAGCTTCCGCAGGTAAGGATAAGCTTGTTGACGAGGGTGATACAGAAGAGGCTCACGCAAGAAATCGTAGGGTAATTATAGAGTTTGTACAAGAATGTGATCAAGGGTAGTGTCTTGGAATCAGTATGGTGAAGCTTGGGAAGTCTTCGAGTTCTCTTCTCTCTATCCGCTCTTTTCAACGGCTTCGTATTTCTACGTATGGGTGCATGAGGTCTTTTTTGTTTCGGTTTGTGTTATCTCTTCCTCTTTGCATTCACTTTTCTTGTGGGTCTGTAGCTTTTGCGGTCCAACAAGTAGCTGAGCAGAATGTGGATCTCAACTCTGTGGTAAAAGAGCTTGAAGCAATAAGAGATGGCATATCAAAAATTGAAGTCCTTCTGGGAGAGTTGAAAAAGGGAGATACTGCATCTGAAGGAGTTCTGCTTTATCCAACCAAAAAACCTCAAATCACACGGGAAAAGAGTCCTAAGAGGAATGACCCTGAATTGAGCAACTTACACAACGTAGACAAAACAGCCCCATCCAATATCAACAAGATAGAAAAAATAGGTTCGCCAGATGTTTCGGAGAGAAATCATTACAAGAACATCCTTTTATTGATAGAGCAATCACAAAGTGAAGAAGCTGAAAAAAGCTTAAACCAGTTTGTTGGACGATTTCCTGAAAGCAGTTTTTTAGACGATGTATATTATTTCCTCGGAAACCTCCATTTGAACAAGAAGCGATACAAAGCTGCGTTAGTTAGCTTTATAAAAAGTTATCAAGCAGACAAGATGGGAATTCGGGCACCTCTAGCACTAGTGAAATCAATTAGTATATTAAGATCAACAGGAGACTATAATCACGCATGCTCAATTTTGCAGAAGGCTCTTAAAGAATTCTCATCTAACTCTACTGTCAAAACACAGCTCAAGAAGGAGAAAGAAATTCTCTCGCCACACTGTGAAAATATAATGCAAGAATTCGAGTGATATGTTACAATCCGCCCGGGTGTTTCAACTGCACCGGGTTGGACCTTTTGTTCGCTTGATCCCAGTAAATGCCTTTAATTTTGTGTATACTAGACGGCTGGGGTGTCTTACCCCAAGATGAATATAATGCTATCTACCAAGCTAGAACTCCGCACTATTGCACACTGTTAGAAAAGTTTCCACATTCACTTCTCTCTGCAAGTAGCCTAGAAGTAGGTTTGCCAGAGGGGCAAATGGGTAATTCAGAAGTTGGTCACATGACGATAGGTAGTGGCAGAATTATATATCATGATCTTGTTCGAATTAACCGCGAGCTCGAAAAAATTGACAAAAACCCTCAGCTAAATGTCTTTGCAAATAAACTCAAAGGAAAGAGGTGTCATCTTGTTGGACTCTTATCTGATGGAGGAGTACACTCTCACGTCGCACATATAAACAAAATCTCGAACTACCTCACATCGCGTGGAGTAGCTGTATGCATACACGCATTCCTAGATGGTCGTGACACAGCACCAAAAGCAGCGAAGCGATATATCACAGAAGAGAACACAAGAAGAATTGCGACTCTGGCTGGGCGCTACTATGGTATGGACAGAGATAAAAATTGGGACCGAACAGTCGAAGCGTATCGTGTTATTGTGAAACCATCAAAGCAGCAAAGAATCTTCGAAAAAGCAGATGAGGCCATAGAATATTACTATTCTCAGGGCATAAGCGACGAGTTCATTCCACCATCAGTGATTGGTGACTATGAAGGTGCACAAGATGGGGACGGACTTTTTATAGCAAATTTCCGTCCGGATAGAGCAAGACAAATCACCTCTGAGCTTATTGGTAAAACAAGCTTCTGCAAAGACAAGATAAAATTCTCAGAAATGATGACAATGAGCCAGTACTTTGAAGAATCCTTACCATCATTAATCCTACGACAGCAGATTAAGAATACTCTATCGGAGATCATCTCAGGTGCCGGAATGCACCAGCTCAAAATAGCGGAGACCGAAAAATATGCTCATGTGAGTTACTTCTTCAATGGAGGAAAAGAAGCAGCTTTTGCAAGAGAAGAGCGTATTCTGATAAACTCGCCACGCGTAAAGACGTATGATTTGGAACCAAAAATGGCAGCCTTAGAAGTAACTGATGCCCTTATCAAGGCAATAAAGTCAAAAAGATTTGATTTCATTGTGGTCAACTACGCAAACGCCGATATGGTAGGCCACACCGGAAACTTGTCAGCAACTATCGAGGCAATAGAGACACTAGATAATTGCCTTGGCAAACTATACAAAGAGGCCTGTGAACTTAATGGGTACGAAATGATAGTTACCTCAGATCATGGTAACGCAGAATGTATGTACGACCATTCTACAAAGCTTTCAAACACAGCTCACACAACGAACCCAGTACCATTCATCGTAGCGTCACAGAGGGTGAAGCATGTAAACAACGGAGGCCTATATAATATCGCTGGGACTGTCCTCAAGCTTCTCGGTATAGAGAAGCCAACAGAACTAGCTAATGACCTTATTTGCTTCGAGTAATCGACACGGAACCCCTAAACCTGTTCTTCAACTAGGATCCGCTCCTCAATATCAGTGTCATGATAGATCTCTTCCTCTTCGTACGGTACACGTACTGAAGACGGGGAGAGAGCAAATGACAAGTAATCGTCAATCTTCTGCTGCAAAAGCCCAAAGTGGACGCTATCGCTCATGCGGCAGTCAGCACCTTCAAGAATCTCAACTTTAAACTTGCTCAACCTCTCTGAAACGGGAGAGGTGAGCTTAACTAAATCGGCAACATCACAAAATTGGTCTTGGTCCCCCTGAACAATCAGGCCAGGCACAACACACGGAGACAAAAAAGAAAAGTCGCATACTTTCAACGGAAGGGCTGCTGCCACAAAGCCTGAAATCTCAGGTCTTCGCATAACCAGATTCAATGCAAGCCAGGCTCCAAAGGAAAAGCCAGAGACCCAAAACGAACTTACCAACGGATAACACGACTGCAGCCACTCTATAGCGGCATTAGCATCCCTAATCAAATCCTCATCCCGCACGCTAACCTGACCGGAAGAATATCCGACCCCCCTATAATTCATTCTGAGAACCGAAAACCCCCTGTTAGCAAAACAAGAGTAAATACACTTCACGACTTTGTTTTTCATCGTAGCGCCATACCTCGGATTAGGCGGCAGAACAAGCGCCACAGACTGAGCACCGGGGACATCATGATAATACCCATGGAGCTTGCCTAAAGAGCTGGCAAAAAGTATTTCAGAACCTTCCCCTTTCATAATATGAACAAAAACACCCCAGCGAACCTGCACATCTGGAAATCAGGCGACACACAGTGCAGAACCGCCACCACTTGTTTGCTAGCTCAAAAGAGCACAAACAAACATACATTTTCTAACTAACTGAGTAAAAAAGCAATATGCTAAACTTTTTCACATAACCCTTGCGCCTTACTAAGTCTCTAATACGCAACCTATGAAAGGAGGCAACAAATATGTTAGAGTGGCCTCAATTCTTTTCGCTCATCCCATGCGCTATTACGTTACCACTCCAGTGTATTATGTAAATGATAATCCACATATAGGTCACGCATACAGCAGCTTGATAGCTGATGTACTGACAAGAGCACTTAGATTAGCCGGTCATGAAGTACGTTTCACAACAGGAACCGATGAGCACGGACAAAAAGTGCAAAATACAGCCAAAAAACATGGAAAATGTGAAATAGACTTTGTAAACCATGTAAGTAGACGCTTTCGTGATTTATGCGTGGCAATGCATTACGATTTCTCTGACTTCATACGCACAACCGAAACTAGACATAAAGAAGCTGTTCAAACATTGTGGAGCACCCTAAGTAAGAATAACTCTATTTCCCTGGGTGAGTACTCAGGATGGTACTCCGAGAGAGACGAAGCCTTTTATACAGAAGCCGAACTGCAGAACAGCCTTGCTCCAACAGGGTCACCCGTGTCGTGGACAAAAGAAGCATGTTACTTTTTTAAACTCTCTCAATTCTCTGAACCGCTAAAGAAGCTTTATGCTGAGAATCCAACATTTATACAACCAAAAAGTAGATTCAATGAGATGCTGGCCTTCCTTAATACTGGTATGCACGACCTATCCATTTCTAGAACTCGAGTCCAGTGGGGAATAAATGTTCCAGATAACCCAACACACACAGTGTATGTCTGGCTTGATGCACTAACGAATTATATATCTTCCGTTGGCTACCCTAATACAAGTGCTGACTCTTTATTTTCCGCTTTTTGGGACAATGCACGCATAATACACATAATAGGAAAGGACATATTACGCTTCCACTCAATATACTGGCCAGCCTTCCTTACGGCAGCAAATTTGAAAACGCCCGATGTGATACTTGCACACGGCTGGTGGCTTAATGATGGCGAAAAAATTTCGAAATCACTTGGAAACATAATAGACCCATTCGAATTAATTTCTGAATTTGGTGTAGATCCAGTACGATATTTCTTTATAAGAGAAATAACAGTTGGGAAAGATGGTAACTTCAGCAAGGTAAATTTAAAAGAACGAATCAATAGTGAACTAGCTGACAATATAGGAAACCTTTTACATAGGACACTCACTTTAACAGCTAAGTTACTCGGCCCAAAAGTGAGTGAGATCTACGAATCAGAAAATGAGCTCCTAGAATTTGCGTACTCGCTAGCTACAGAGTACAAAAATGACATCGAACTACTCGACCTTAATAGCAGTTTGGACAGGATAATACAACTTTCCAATAAGGCAAACGAATATATATCCATGGAAGAGCCCTGGAAACTAAAGGAAAAACCTGAAACAGCAGGTAGAATCTTACATTCAGTACTGGAAGCACTCAGAATAATTGCTATAGGACTTCAGCCATTTGTTCCACAATCTGCAAGTACTATGCTCGATCTGCTTGCAGTTCCACCAGAAGAACGAAAACTAGCAAACATGAACAAGGAATCACGTATAAGACCCGGCACACAGATCAAGCTGCCGGCCTCACCACTGTTCAGAAAACACCAATAGTTGTTGTAACTCCACAAATACAGAGGGAAACAAGACTAAGAGAACGTGGCAACCCATTCTTTGAGTTGCGACAACGAAAGAGACCCAACTTTACGATCCACGATTTTCCCATCTTTAAACAGGATCAACGTTGGAACAGCCCTTACACCATTAGAGACAGCCAAATCCTGACCAGGACCATCTATATTGACTTTATATACCTTCACATTTTCAGCGGATTCCGCAAAAGCCTCAAGTATAGGAATTAACTGCTTACATGGCGCACACCAATCCGCCCAAAAATCCAAAAGAACAAGCCCTGAAACCCCAGAAACCTGTGTTGAAAAATCTTTCAGTTCATCCATAAGAGACTCTTAACTACGATATTCTTTCCTTATTCTCGTTGCCTTTCCAGTTAGAGCCCTAATATAGTAAAGCTTAGCCCTTCTCACTTTACCCTCTCTCTCAACCGAAATGGACTTGATTGAAGGCCAGTACAAACGAAAGGTACGCTCGACATAAACATCGTGCACAGAGAGCTTACGCAAAGTGAAAGAAGAATGCACACCCTTGTTACTCTTTCCAATACAAAGACCCTTAAAAACTTGAGTACGTCCAGAGGTACCTTGGACATAAAACTCTACACTCATAGTGTAACCAGCTCTGAATTCGGGATAGTTCCTACCTTCAGAAAGAGCTTTCCTCTGAGCCTCATTAAATTTAGCTAAGATACCCATATCGACTTGTTATAAAATCAAACCTAACTTTCTTCTTCAACCAAATCCGGCCTATTTCTACCCGTTGCGGTTGCAGCGGAGTTAACCCTCCACTCACTTATCTTCCTGTGGTTCCCACTCATAAGAACCTCAGGGACACTCAATCCTTTCCAAGAGTTCGGCCGCGTATAATGGTCGTACTCCAACGAGGAACCAACAAAGCTCTCACACTCGAGACTCTGCAGATTGCCCAAAACCCCGGGAATACACCTGACACAACTGTCTATCACCGCCATGGCAGCAATCTCACCACCAGAAAGTACGTAATCACCGACACTGAGCTCTTCAACATTGTAGTAATTCAAGAATCTTTGGTCAACTCCTTCGAAGCGCCCACAAATTAACAGGACATTATCAGCTTCCACTAAATTAGCGGTAGAGTTCTGTACGAATTTCGTACCCCTAGGACTGAGAAATATACGTCTCTTTATTTGATAGGTGGAGTTCGCATACTCAAACGCCTCTCCCAGTACATCGGCACGCATCACCATACCAGGTCCCCCACCGTAAGGAGCATCATCAACGCGACTATTCACAGCAAAACGCCTTATCGGAATCACTTCAAGGGACCAATACCCATTGGCCAACCCTCTACCGATTACAGACACGCCCAAAGGCCCAGGAAAAACCTCTGGAAACATTGTCAGGACGACAAAGCGCACAACAGAAACGGTCTACTATACCACGTGAACAAAACGCCGACCCCTGAGACCGACAGAAAACGATACAGAGCCAGACTTCATAGCGAAAATGGTATGATCGCTACCCATTCCGACATTTCTGCCAGGATGAAACTTCGTTCCGCGCTGCCTGACTATTATGTCACCCGGAATTACTCTCTCACTGCCAAATTTCTTCACACCTAACCTTTTACCTATCGAGTCTCTACCGTTGCTACTACTACCACCGGCTTTCTTCGTTGCCATAAGATTTTACGAAAAACAATAAAAACAGACCTTGAGCTGGAAAACCAACTACAAAGTAACATCCGTGACTCTGAGGATCGTCACATATTGTCTATGCCCATTCCGCCTACGTGAATTTTTTCTGCGCCTCTTCTTGAAAATAACAAGCTTCTCACCCCTTTCTTGTGCCAAAACCTTGGCTTTAACGGTACCAACACCAAAATGAGGCCTGGCCTCCTCGTCAAGAACGCACTTCACACAAGAAATCTCAACTTCTTTCCCTGGCTCAGCAGAGATCTTCTCCACACTGATAACCTGTCCTTTCCTGACAAGGTACTGTTTACTCCCTTGTTCAACTACTGCAAGCATAAAGGCATCCTCGACACCACTGGACAAGATTGTAAATCCTGACTCAAAAAAAGTAAAGTACAGCCTCACAGGCCAAGGCCTAGATATTGCGCATCTATATATCAACACAACTTATACAGCTCTCCGATTCGCGAATGCTATTCCTAGCGTTCCCTCATCTAGATAATCCATCTCACTGCCCACAGGTATGCCATGCGCTAAAAACGACAATTTTACCTGTGTACCTTTTAAAACCTCGACTATGTATTGTGCTGTCGTCTGACCCTCTACAGTCGCGTTGGTAGCAATGATCAGCTCTTTTACAGCTCCGGAAGAAACTCTCCGTTTTAACTTTTCTATCTGTAACGTTTCTGGAGTAATACCATCCACAATGGATAATGCACCATTTAGCACATGATATCTTCCATTATGTACCCCGGCCTTTTCTATTGCCCAGAGATCAGTAATCTCTTCGACTACGCATACAATATCTGAGCTTCTTTTAGTGCTTCTACAAATTGAACACGGTGATTCACTTTCAAGATTTCCGCACAGCTCACAGTGCTTGATAGTCTCATAAAGAAGCTGCATCGTATCGATAAACCGAATTAAAGTTGTCTCCCTCGATTTCAATAAATGCAAGACTATTCTCCTAGCTGACTTGGGTCCCAATCCTGGTAAATTTTCAGCGAGTTTTATTAGAGCTTTTATCTTCTTGTCCATTAACTTTATCGTTCAATCGCGTGTATAATGATATCCGGGTTTTGCGTCTGCGCACATTCTGTGTTTGTGTATGTCTTATAAGTTGTTTCTGTGCGGCTTAGTTGCTCTGATTTCTTTTTCGCTTGCTTTTTCTGCACCATCGTCCTTACACTCCGATGCATTAAAATTCAATCCTAGAACAGTTAAGCTAAGTGAAAACCTTCTTTTTCCCGCTGATCTACCTATAGGTGGTATAGATGCGCCCATTACTATAGTTGATTACTCGTCCTTCTCGTGTACACACTGCAAGGCTGCCTTTGAAAGGCTTATCCTGCCTACGTATGAAAAATACGTTAGGACGGGCAAAGTCATGCTAATCATGAGGGACTTTCCGCTTGATAAGTTGTCGTTCGATGCATCTGTTTTCCTTGGGTGCTATCGTAAAACCATAATGCCTGATGACGAACGCGTGATCAAACTAATAACAAAACTCTTTGATATCGGAAATGGCTCAAAAAACAAGGAAGATGCCGGAAAAGCGTTTGACGGTATTGTTTCGGATTCGAATCTTCAGGGGAACACAAAAGAGAAGTTTCTCTCCTGCGTGGAGGACCTTGGTGTCAAGGATGATGTTTTATATTCAAAGCTGTTCGGAATCAAGAAGATAGGTATTGACGGTACCCCGATGATTTTCATCAATGGTGAGAGGTACACGGGACCTTTTAAGTTTTCTTCTTTTGAGAAGAAGATAGAAAAGATCCTGAACAATAGCAGGTAAAATCGGGCTATTCATCCAGTTGGGGTTCACTTATCTCCTGATAATCTCTCTGGCTCAATTAGTTGGAACTTGACTGCCTATGTGTGTAATACTCAGCTTATGAGGAGCAGTATGTGCTAGTTTACACAAAGCTTTAAAAAGTGTAGATTCACCAGTATTACAAATCGTGCGGTTACAAACTATGCGTATGGTTGGCCAATGTTGACATGACGCAAGTTAATTAAGACAATACTGCGTTGTTGCTTTTATTCCTGTTCTACTGTCCTGAAATATGAGAACCTTTTTGTTGGTACTTGCACTTGTTGCTATAGCGGGTCTTCCTTTTGTGTCGAATTGGTATTACGGGCACGTCAAGGACTCTTATGCGATCTCACAAACAGAGAAGGTCGTGGAAGAGTACATAAAGAAGAATCCAGAAAAGATACTAGAGTCCGTAAATCAGTATCGTCTTGCACAGTTTGAGGAACAACAAAAACAGAAAGAGCGGGAAATGAGCGAGTTGGTGGTTCAGCACAAAAACGAGGTTTTTGACACTCGTTATCCATCCTTTGTTGCAAAAAATGGAAAGGCTGCCTTGGTTGAATTCTTCGATGCTTCGTGTGGTTATTGTAAGCTCGCCTCACAAATTTTGCTGAAGTTAAAACGTGATTACCCGAACGTCACGTACACTCTGAGGAGTTTGCCTATTCTTGGACAGAGCTCGTTGGTTGCTGCAAAATATGATACCGGGGTTTTTCTTTTTATGAAGGAGAAAGGCATTCAAGATTCGAAGTACTCTGATTTTCATTCCAAGCTAATGGCTCATGAGGGTGTTTACACACCAGAGGTCGTCAAAGAAATACTGTCTGGAATCAGCCTTGATCCACAAGAAGTATTGAAATTCATCGAGGAAAATGAGGGTGAAATCTCCGGTATGGTCGAGGCAACCGTACAACTTGCACAAAAATTGCGACTAGAGGGAACACCCGTATTTATCGTTGGTGATAAGATAGTGCAGGGTGTAAATGAGGCTGGACTTCGCGAGATGCTCGAAAAGGTATCATAAGTAACAATTTATTACTTTAGTTTGGTCGTTTGGCATCTTTTTGAACAGTTCTGAGCCGCTTGTCGGTTTGGTTTTGTAGTTCTTTGTTTGGATTTTCACTTATCCTTCTTCCATAAGTTTTCTACGACTTTGTCTCTTGCCTGGAACTTCTGTGAGATTGTTCCTTAGTTTCAGGACAGTCTTCTTTTATGGAATCACTCCACAATAAATTTGCAATTAAACAATTATAAGGGATAAAGTTTTATATTCTTTTTGAAATAATTAACCGAATGTTCAGCTTTCCGGGCTAGACTCTGGCCAGATAATTCTGCGTGGCAGGGAAAATTTAACTGTCGAGCAGACTTTCAAGACAAAAAAGCAACTTCAAAAATAATAAACTGGAAAGGGTTACAAGTATGGTGGTATTAGAATTTCCTTTGCATGACGACGATGCAAATGTTTCCGTTGATGGCAATATAGCAGATTTTACTCTAATTTGTGACGGTAAAGATTTATCACGCGAACTTGCAAATCTGCGAATAAAGGATGAGGTCTCGTATGTTTTAGATCATGATCCAAAATACAATCCAACTCTACTAGAAACAATAAAAGTTCTTGAACATGACAAGAAAGATGGCTCACTTCCTGAGGACGACAAGGAAAGAAAAGAAAACGAGGCAATAATGAATGTTCTGAAAAAGCTGGACGCGGATGCAAAGGCTGAAAAAACAAAAAAGAAAAAACAATAATTCAATAGCACTGACTGTACTTGAAAAATACAGTCAGGACTGAAAAGTAACAGGTCAACGCATTGTAATTGGTTTTAGATAATATACGCTGGGGGTTTGTATTTTCTATTATGAAAGGAATAGAATGTTAAATTTTATGATTTTTCATAACAAAAATAGATATAAAATTTAGTAATTTTATAAATTTTTCATAACAGGGAACTATTCTCGTTGCATAAAATTTCTAAAACGAAAAATCCCTATGTCAGATGAAACACTTTTAAGCGTACTTTCCGATGAAACGCATTTTAATAACTTAACTGATGAACTCATTCTCAGCTTAATTAAGGATGCGATGTTCAATCAAGTAGTAAAAGGTGAGGGAAAAACAGAATTAAAAGGCATACTTACAGACAATACCGGCAATTTTAAAGGCCTTATAGAAGGAGAAGGTAAAGTACAGGCAAAGGATGTACTCACTAATGAGAAGTTTAAAGAGCTTATAGAAAGTGCTGGCAAGGATAAAGTAAAAGAATTGCTTACAGATGAGAATTTTAAAAAATTATTTGAGGACAATACGAAAGCCGGTCACGTAAAAGAGGTACTTACAGACACCAATGCTAAGGAAATTCTTACAAATCAAACGGCAAAGGAGGTACTGAAGAATGATACAGCTAAGGAGATACTCACCAGTGATAAATTTAAAGGGCTAATACAAAGTACGGCTAAGGACAAGCTAAAAGATATACTTACTAACGACACCTTTAAAGCATTATTTGACGAAGCAGATACTGCCGAAGCCGTTAAAGCAATATTTACCGATAATAAATTTAAAGGGCTACTTGAGGAATGCAAGAAGTGTCCAAAGAAAGCCAAAGCACTCAAAGAAAACTTAGAGAAGCTAAAGGATCTACTTACAGCTAGTAACGGAGATTATAGAACAAAATTACAAGACTTTGGAGAGAGTTTCTGCAATAAAAGAAAGGAATTAAATAGCAGCGCTGATGATAGTCTAAAGTGCAGTTTTACAGTTACCGATAGCACGAGTGAGACTAAATAATTGTAGAATAAGATGTTTTCCACCACTTGGCCAGAACTACACAGATAACTTTCTCTCTATTATTGAGATCTTAGGATTTATCTCCACATTGTTATGCAAGATGACATATTTTAAGTGTTCTTTCCGATGAAACACATTTTAATAACTTAACTGATGAACTCATTCTCAGCTTAATTAAGGATGCGATGTTCAATCAAGTAGTAAAAGGTGGGGGAAAAACAGAATTAAAAGACATCCTTACAGAGATGGGTGCTAGTAAGTTTAAAGAGCTTATAGAAAGTACAGGTAAGAATGTATAAAAGTATACTTACGGACGGTTCAGGTAACTTTAAAGGGCTTGTAGAAAGTGCTGGTAAGGGCGCACTAAAAGAGACTTTTACAAACGAGAATTTTCAAAAACTATTTAAGCAAATTGTACGAGCTGAGCACGTTAAGAACGCACTAACAGATCCAAACTTCTGGAATTTATTTGTAAAGAGTGAAAGAGAATAGAGTAGTAGCTCACCGTTTGTAAAGACTATAAGTGAACTAAAAGATCTAATCTACTGTGAAGATAGTCAGCACGATGAAAAACTAAAAGCCTTTGGAGAGAAGTTGAAAAAGGCAAAAAATTCAGGTTCGGAAAAGAAAAAGAATTAGCAAAGAACAAAGCTGGTTACACTGTCCAAGTCAAAAAGAGCTGTATCAATCTTGCCCCTACTATTAAGTTCAATACAGCTCCCTAACTGGAACCACAATCGAACCGGACATCCACATTACCTCAAAGATACATCTGGGCCATCCAAGCTTGCGCTAACACCAATTTAAATTTGCTACTGCACATCAAGAATACAATCTACAAACAATTTACATTACTAAGAATCACATACTGAAATACTCATTTCTGCCGCAAAAACACGAAAAATAATTCTGGAATACCCAGCACTCAAAACACCTACTAACGGATACAATCGCCATTTCGGTACTTCTGCGAATCTTTATATCTTAATTTTAGAGCGAACACTTTATGCTGAACTTCATATCTCTTATATGAAGAAGGGAATTAATGTTTTACATGGCACTTTATAATAGAAAAGAAATATAAAATTTAGTAATTCTATACATTATAATTTTATACATTTTTCACGAGTTAGGGCTACTATCCCTGAGTAGATTTCTTAAGATAAATGATTTTTATGGTAGAAGATACACTTTTGAGCGTACTTTCCGATGAAACACATTTTCAAAATTTAACCGATGGAATCTTCCTTAGTTTGGTTAAGGATCCGAATTTTACTAGTGCATCAAAAGGCGTGAGTAAGGCAGAATTGAAAGATGTACTCACCAGTGAAAACTTTAAGGAATTATTTGAAAATCAAGCTAAAGCTAGCATTGCAAAAACCATACTGACTAACCAAAATGCAACAGATGTTCTTACCGATGGTACAGCTAGTGCTGTTATAACGAATGATAACGCCAAAGAAGTGCTAAAAAATGCAAATGCAGCTGAGTTACTCAAGGATAGCAATGCGACTGAAGTACTAAAGGATGAGACAGCGAAGGAAATATTAAAAAACAGCAAGTTTAAAGAAACTTTGAAAGGCACAGGCAAAGACATAATAAAAAACATCCTCACAGATAGCACTGGCACTTTCAAAGGACTCGTTGAATGTGTGGGAAAAGATAAAGTGGAAAATGTTCTTACAAATCAGATTTTCAAAAAGCTGTTCGAAAGTCCAGGTAATGAAGAAATAAAAGATATACTTATTAACGGAAATTTCGAGGCATCATTTGAGAATAAAGAAAGTGCCGAAAAATTAAAAGAGACTCTTACCGGCGGAACTGTTAAAAAACTATTTAGCGACCCAGTAAAAGCTGAACGTGTAAAAAATTTGTTCGCTGGTGATAACTTTGCAGAACTTTTTCAACACAACAAGTTGAATGACTTGGTAAACGATCAACATTTTACGAATCTGTTCAAAAATGAAACAACGGCTGGACACGTAACCAACATCTTAACCTCTCCTCACTTCAAAACATCACTTGAAGATAATGAGGTAGCTACCAATTTGAAAAAATTACTCACAAATTCAGCACTAAAAGAGCTATTTAGCAATAATAGTCTGGCAGACGCAAATAGCTTCGCTAAGAAACTTAAAGAACTAGGAATGATATCAACAAACTAACAAACACATCACCAAAGCACCAGCCACTCAAGAAACTAGAGCTTAATCTACGCTCAAGCCAAAGCTGGTGCCACAGCTCTGAAGATAGAAAGCTAAATTCCAAATGTGAGGATATGTCATGAGACAATCATCATCACGACTGAATATCCATAAGCGTTATTTAGTACGAGCACGTTACCATAACAAGACCACTATTTAGCTCGGGCCTTTAAAAGATACTAAATTCCTGTGTTTCCAGTAGAGAAAAATCTTACTGATTATTCATGACTAATTGTCTCATTAGAAAGGCAGCTACCCGCACAAAAAACTCATAAGGTCTTTCCAAGGTAAAGCAATTCACTACGCTTTCCATTGTAAAAGTTGCGTAAAAACAACAAAAAGTGTAGACTCCCACCAGGTAGTGAATTCTAGATATGGGCTTAAAGTGCGGAATCGTCGGGCTTCCAAATGTTGGAAAGTCGACATTGTTTAATGCGATGACGCAAACACAAGCAGCTGAAGCTGCAAACTATCCTTTTTGCACAATAGAACCAAACATTGCCAAGGTACCAGAATATGACGAACGTCTTGTTCAAATAGCCAAGATTTCATCGGCACAAAAAATTATATTCAGCCAATTGGAAATCGTTGATATCGCAGGGCTAGTTAAGGGAGCAAATAAAGGTGAGGGATTAGGTAATAAATTCCTTTCCCACATAAGAGAAGTAGATCTCATAATACACGTGCTGAGATGTTTTCCAGATAACAATATAAGACACGTTCATGGAAAGGTAGACCCTGTGTACGATGCAGAAATCATAAAGACTGAGCTGCTCCTCGCGGACATTCAGAGTCTGGAAAATCGTCTCAAAAAAAGTAAAGCCTCTAGTCAGATAATAGAACAGGCTCTAGAGATATTAAATAAAAAAAATCCTCTTCCATATGATCTAATGGATCAAGCATTTAAAGAACTGCATCTATTAAGTGCGAAGCCGGTTCTATATGTGTGTAATGTCCCTCAAGAAGATATCGTCTCAGGAAACAATTTCAGCAAACAAGCAGAAAAATTCGCACAGGACAGCATGTCTGAAGCAGTTAAAGTTTCTGCAGCAATAGAAGCGGAAATCTCACTGTTAGAATCAGCAGAAGACCGCAAACTTTTTTTGAATGAACTTGGCTTAGAAGAATCACAATTGAATAAGGTAATCCGGGCAAGTTCAAGGCTCCTCAACCTCATTGTCTTTTTCACTTCAGGAGAAAAAGAAGCAAGAGCCTGGCCTATAAAAAGAGGTTCTACAGCGCCTCAGGCAGCTGGAACGATTCATACAGACTTCGAAAAAAAGTTTATTAAGGCTGAAACAATAAGCTTCACAGACTATATCACCTTCGGCGGTGAGCAAAAATGTAAAGCACTCGGCAAAATTCGTTCAGAGGGTCGCGAGTACGTCGTACAAGATGGAGATATAATCCTTTTTAAACACGGGTAGTACCATGCCAAAGATCAGCAAGGACATCCTAGCAAAGAGACTGAGAGAAAACATACAAAGACGGAAAAAACGCAAAAACAGTGCACTATCTAAAGACAGCTGTTCCACACGTTTACAGGAAGGAAATCCGCCCAGAAGCACTGCTTCAGGACATGAAGGAACGGCATCGCCGATCGAAACTAAAGATTAGCACTCGAAAACTAAGGACAAACAGCACCCTAGAGGATTCGAACCCCTGACCTTCTGATCCGTAGTCAAACGCTCTATCCAGCTGAGCTAAGGGTGCACGCATGGCCAGATTCTACACCGGAATCCACAAAAAGGCTAGAACCCCTGTTAAATTAACGCGATTAACACACTGCGTATCATAAGAGCCACGCTCATCCACGTATACAACAAAAGTCTCAAACACCTTCAACTTTCTATTACTTTGGACAAACCTTCGCACCAGTAATTGGTGAAACTATTGCGCCAACATTAACAAAAAGTACAGACTGAGGATTCAAAAAGCTCTTTATAAATAAGTTTAGATTTTCGACCTTTACCCTACGTATTCCTTCTAAATACTTTTCTACGTAATCGATCCCCAAACCTTCCTGTTGCATCTGCACGAGCATACCTAACATATTAGTCGACTTATCCATTTTCAGGACAAACATATTAACTAAATGGCTTTTAGCTTCCTCAACCCTCGCAGAAGTTAACCCTGAACGCTTTAGCTCGTTCAATACGGTTAATATGCCCTCCCTTACTTGCGGAGCATTATCATTGCTTGTTGTAGCAAAGCCGAACAAGAAATTAACCGCCGAGTGCCATAGCTTTGTATATATACCATACGTATAACCCTTGCGTTCACGAATTTCCTGCATCAACAACGATTCAAGCCCAGGACCTCCAAGAATGTGGTTTAATACTACCAGGTTGTAGAAGTCCTCATCTGTTGGACTCAGCCCACTGTGCCCAAACAAAATAACATTCTGTGGAATGTTTTTTTCAACCGAAATACATTCACCTGAGGTACGAAAGACAGGTTGTTCAGGCTTTTTGACCTCCATCATCGTTAGAGGGAACTCTATGAGGTAATCGTCCAACACGGACTTAATATCATCAGCATGCGTGTTTCCAAGAACCGCAATGCTCATGTTGATTCTGTTAAAAACATTGACGATTTTCGCCTTTATATCATCAGCTTTTATTGCATCGACCGTTTCAACGCGTCCCCAACGCACGTTTGAATAGCCCGAATCTGGAAACACAACCTTGAAAAATTCTGTCTTAGCAATAGACACTGGATCACCTTTATCCCTCTTAAGTTGTGAAATGTGTCTACCTTTCACTTTTGACAGAGTCTCATCATCCAATTTTGGTTTTGCTACTGACGCACAAAAAAGCTCAATCGCCTGTTTTATAGATTCCTTCGGAGCACTCACAGTGACT
This sequence comes from Neorickettsia sennetsu str. Miyayama, assembly GCF_000013165.1. NCBI lineage: Bacteria > Pseudomonadati > Pseudomonadota > Alphaproteobacteria > Rickettsiales > Anaplasmataceae > Ehrlichia > Ehrlichia sennetsu. The sequence goes on from NC_007798.1 coordinate 810,570, forward strand.
ACAAGGTTATCTGCTCCAAGGTCATATACTATTTTACCACCTATTTTTTCGAGACTTTTTTCAAAATCTCTGTTAGTTGTACCACTAATACCTTCGTTAAGAACTTCCACGATGAGAGCTGCCAACCCGAGTTTTGCTTTTGGATCATATGCATAACCTCCCCCTTTGAACACAAAACTATAAAAGACCAATGGAACATTATTTTTGGGAACAAACCACGCTCTCACACCATACTTACTCTCAACTTCTGTAATCTTGAATAAGGTCTGACTATCAACTGCATGAGAAAACCCACACACTAAGAAAAATAAAACGAAGATAATACCCCTAAGCATATCTATTTATCTAAGTACCCTATTACTTTCTTTGCATTCATCAATTGCATAATCGCACTGTTAATTTGTTCCGGCGTTACAGCTGATACGCGTTCTGCCAATTTCTGAAAGTGATCAAAATCAGCACCTACGGACAAGGCAGCAACGTGACTAATGCTTCTAGCATTGAAACCATCCAAAGCTTCCATCAAGGAGACTTTCAGCGTCATTTTTGCAGCTTCAATATCGTCGGCACCAATGCCGTTTTTTACAACCTCCGACATAACACCTGAAACACTCTTCTCAAGAATTTCCAGTTTCACGTCCGCATTCAGTGGAGTAACAATTATTTCAACAATCCCCTTACGAAAAGTGAGATAATCATAATCTACCGAAACATTGAGCGCGAGCCTGAGATTATGAATGAGCTCCATACCCAGCACACTTGTCTTACCACCCGCTAATACCTGAGAAGCTACTAACATCGCAGCATGCCCTTCAGCCGAAACATTAGGCGCTGGAAAAAAGTATATTAAAGCCCTGTCTTCTGTCTTATCGTTGATCATCCTGACATCTATGTCCGAATGGTGTGCTGGTTCCACAACTCTACCAAAACACGAACGCCACCGGGAAGACGAGTTTGTCAAGACACCGTAATACTTCTCTACATATTTCTTTGCCTCATCGACATCGATGTCGCCAAGAATCAGAAGTACCGCATTCGACGGCCGATAGCACGCATTATACATTCTTTGCGCCAGTGCAGCATCGAAGAGCACAAGCTCCTCCTCCCAACCTATAACATTCCAACTTGTCTCACTGCGATAAAATGCTGCCATCATCTCTTCTTCGAGTTTTACAACTGGTTTGTTGTCTACTCTCATTTTACGCTCTTCTATCACGATTTTGCGTTCCAATCCTGCAGCTTCATCACTAATCACGAGATTCCGCATCCTCTCAGCCTCTAGACGAATGACTTTCTCTAACTTGTCTCTGTGAAAAAGTTGATGGTAAACCGTATGATAATCAGAGGTAAACGCGTTATACAAAGAACGCAATCCATTTATCTCCTTACTAATACTCGGAATATTCTTTGAACTTCTGAACATTAGGTGCTCTAGATAATGTGCAAGCCCGGAACTACCCCTAGGATCGCTCGCACCTCCAACCTTATAAAGCAGAACATGTGACACAATGGGTAGAGAAGTGTCCCTTATCAAATAAACATCCAACCCATTATTCAGTGTATAATGGATACGCTCATCCCCTTTCGAATGCCCAAGGCTCAAAAAGAAAAATGAAAAAACACAGAGCAAACAAGATAAAAGCTGCTTCATAATATTTCTTATCTAATTTATGCTACCGACTTTCTCACTGGTTGAATGAAAAAGTACAAACACAACACCAAGAAAAATCGCTGCATCAGCAACATTAAAAACCGGCCAATGGAGATCCAAAAAATGAAAGTCAATAAAATCGCGCACAGCACCAAAACGCACTCTGTCAGTCACGTTAGCAACAGCCCCTCCAAGAATAAAACTCCACGCAACACAAGCAACCAATCTCTTTTCACGAAAAGAAAGGAACAGCACAACTAGTACTGCGGGTACATTGATAAGAAGAAAAAAAAGGTTCGAGAACTGGTACCCAGCGAAAAGCCCAAAACTCATGCCAGTATTGTGCACCTTGACGAAATTAAGAATGGGCAAAAGCTTTACCTCAGTGATATTCTCAAACATTGAAGCACATAGACGCTTAGTGTATAAGTCCAAGGAGGTCACGCAACACGCACCTAGAATCACTAAAACTCGCCGAAAGAAAACGGATCCCTCGAACAACTTTCTTCGCAACACGCAAACCACACTTTGTAAAACGCACCTTGAAAACAAAGAACCCGAGGACAAATTACTGGTCAAACTTCTTAAAAAATCTGCAGTCGAGCGGCTCACCAGTAAGCCTTGTGATTAACTCGTCCATGGAACAGCGCGCCCCCTTAGTATACACATTAGCACCCAACCACGCAACTAGTTTTCTTATTAATGATTTTCCTTCTCTTAACCCAGGAAATTCAGACTTCAATATGTGGAATATCTGTCCAGATGCAATCATGCCCTTTAAGTAAGAGGGATAATAACAAAATTCACCAAAAAACCAATGATGATTATCAAGAATACTTACTTGTGGGTCGTTTGCACCAAAATAATACGAGAGATCCTCAACAAAAAGCTTCTCAACATCATCAACAGACACTTCACCGTTTATCAGCGACTTCTCAATTGAGAACAGTATCATCAAGTGGGTAAGAGCAACGAACTTGTTTGCACCCATGATTGAGCTCGAATACTCAGATTTCTCCTCTACACCGAGAAATTGAGCAAAGTTCTTCTCTTCAAAAAGAAAATGAGAAAATAGAAAACCCTGAACCGCGTACATAGAGATACTGGTCGGATTGCAAATTGGCTGTGTTCTCCACTTATCGTATGGAAGATTCCTTATATACAGTCCCTGCCCTAAGAGAAACAACAATGTAGGGAAGAATGCACTCCCACCGTTTTGTATGATCAACTTGAGCTCATTTTCCCCGCCCGATAGGTAAAAATGATCCGAGTAAAAAACCCTAACCACATTCTTTGGAAAAAACTTCTCGACCACGCGCTTATGACTGTTCTTAGCGCCTCCTTTTTCCTGAGATTTATTCAAGGCAATCTCTCCTACACCTCGGACTTTTGCTTTCAACAATGGACTCACACCTATACAAAGCTGTTCAAGGTGTTCTGGATCGATCTGATAGGCTCTCAACAAAGCTGAGTATTTATCCAGACCAGAATCCTTTGCATAGAGAGCTGCTATTTGTGCAACCACTTCAATAAGTCTTTTGAACTCCTCCTTTACAAGAGAAAAGTCCCTTGCCTTTCCTGCTGCTGCATAAGCAGACCTACAAGTAAACGAGGCCTCTGTGAAGCTTTTCACAACATCAAACGGTAATCCCCTTCTCCTGGTGCAGAAATCCTGCATAAACCCAAAATTCACTCTCTGCCAATCATTCAAGTCCTTGACCTTAAGCTTTGCCTGCTCAATCAGAAAATACAGCTCGTCACTTGTTGCAACATCGTGAATGATTTCTTTCAGGGTGATTACCTGGAGCAATTTTTCATTCGCGAATTCACTATGGAGCCTTGCATCAAAATCAAGAAAACATAAAGTTTTTTGCAGGCTGTCAATTCTTGCGAATATTTTCTCTAACTTTTCATACTCTTCCATTATTTTGTGAGCCTCTCTCCTTGATTACGGCACATCACGCCGGCAATTGTATACGATACGGTAGCACTATTTCCACCCCAATTGCACAAAATATTCACTAGGACTTAACACGCTTTACAAAAAGGTACTCAACTTATTGATTTTACCACACTAAGCATTATAGTTGCTTACATAGTTATGGCATGCGAGCTTCTAAACTCAGAGTGTATCGCCTGTCAGGACTTCTCTGTTTGGTTTTGTTTTTTGTTCTCTTAAATCTCATGAAGAAATCGTTCGCTGCATCGATCCTCCTGTTACAGATGTTTGTCCAGCCGTCTTATGCGGATGATTCGGACAGCTTCTCTAGTGATTTTTCTAACGCTTCTGTAGCTTTGTCCTACAGATCGGCTTTCGCGGGAAATCAGAAATCCCTTAGTGAATACAGTACCTTTAATCATGGCGGAAACCTGGGATTCTACTACCAGGTACCTGGAATCGCAGATATAGGTGTTGAAGTCGATGTATTAAATCCGAAAGCTCTTTTCTTGGATCGTGAAAAAACAGCAGCTGATATGCTCGCTTCGGCAGTCTTCTACTCCGGAATTTTGAAATTGCAAAAAAAGATTACCTTGATGGATGATCTTGGATTGACTGGTGGAATTGGCATAGGCCCTACGTATGTCACCTTTGGTAAACCAACAAGCAGTGATGGAAAACCTTTTGATAAAAGGACGCTTTCCTCTAAGTTGAGTTTGACTGCTGTTGGTGATTTATCGTTCTCTATCGCGCTTACTGAATATGTTTCTGGTACCGTTGGGTACTCATTACAGTACTCTCCGCTTGGCAAGATTTCGTTTGAAGAAAGTAGTGACAAAGGAAAATCAGCAACAGGGGATGCGAATGCTCCGGCTCTTTTTGCCCACGCGGTTAAAATTGGTGTTTCAACTACCTTTGGAGCATTCCTTGCATGAGGGCAAAAATGGAAACTCGGGTTTGGAACAGTTTGTTCCTACCGGGTTTCCGCTTTCAATTCTTCAAGCATCATCCTTGCTGCATTTTCCTCACCTAGCTTTTTGCTTTTGCCAGTAGCTCGCCTTTTTTTCCCATCTACGCGGATTTCTATTTCAAAAATGGGTAGGTGTGCTGGCCCTGATCTATTTATGACGTTATATATCGGTGGCTTCATTCCTTTTGCTTGAAGCAGCTCTTGAAGTGTGCTTTTTGGATTTGGCTCAATAGAATCTGATTGAACAGCCAACCCATACCAACGTTTCTTAATGAAGCAGGTAACTGTTTCAAGACCTGCATCCAGGAAAATAGCTCCTACGAGGGCTTCTAAAACATTCTCTAGATTACTTGTTTTGTCCCGTCCACCGCCCGCTTCCTCCGAACTTGAAAGGCGAATATAATCACCTAAATTCATCTGACGAGCAAGCATAGCGAGAGTGTTCTTGCAAATAAGTGCACTTTGCCTATGAGAAAGTCTACCTTCAGGATCACCCGGAAAAAGATCGTAAAGCATCGAAGCAATAACCAGATTTAACACTGCATCCCCAAGAAATTCTAATCTCTCGTAAGATGGACACTTTTCAACACTTGGATGCGTTAAAGCTTCGACAAGTAAGTCTTTGTTTTTAAAATACACTCCAAGTAAGGATTGTAGTTCTTCTAGTTCCATAGAGCGTCTACTTCATAATACTTTCTGACGTCATCCTTAAAGATGTGCACTATAACTTCACCCATGTCGATCAACACCCAATTACCTAAGTCGTAGCCTTCGGTCTTTACGGATATTCCTTTTTCTTTGCTTAGTTTTACGACAAAGTCAGCCAGAGTTTTTACGTGCTTATGTGAATCAGAAGAAGCAACAACCATGCAACCTGTTATACCTCTTCCACCATAAATCTTAATATCTCTCCCCTTATGGACAGATAAACTTTCCAGGATTAAAGAAACTATTTGGGATTCCATTCTTCTACATGCAGAGGGAGTACTAACCATTTTACAGAAAGCCAGAACAATACGAAACCCTGAAAAACTTATTCATCCAGGACCAACTCCTGACAAGGGTTCCTGGTGACATAGAAATATTGATAGTTACCCGGTCGTGGTACATATTCTCTTGATCTATGCATTCGTCCGCAGTCAAAAAGATAACTCGAACTGCTGGGAACCTGGCAAATAAAACAAGAGATCCTTATGCAAATTCTCGCCTATGAGCTGAATTACGCTGTCAGTGTTAAGGTATTACACTTAGTACTGTTTTGTTCAATTTATGCGCGATTTACAACACTTAATCCAAAAATTAGTACAAAAACAATTTTAATGAGCACGAAGCTCTAAGAATTGTACTTCATGAGCACAACGTGAGCTTTTCATACCTTCTCTATCACTCTCATTCTTGCGGAACGGGAGCTTGGATTCTCTCTCACTTCATCTCTACTTGGAACAACAATCTTCTTCGTGAGCAAATTAAACCCATTTCCATGAACACTTCTAAATAAATGTTTGACTATTCTATCTTCAAGAGAATGGAAGCTAACAACAACTGCCCTACTTCCAACTTTCAGCATTGTCAGCGCTGTTCTCAGTCCGCATTCAAGGGCACCCAATTCATCATTTATGAAAATTCTCAGGGCCTGAAAAGTCTTTGTCGCCGGATCTATCTTATAGTATCTTTTCGGAAAACAAGATCGCACGATTTCTGCTAGACTGCTGGTTGTCGTGATTCTTTTTTTGCGTCTTGCATTAACAATTGCATGAGCTATTTTCCTTGACATTCTCTCTTCACCAAACTGGTAGATAATGGAGGCAATTTTCACTTCAGTGTAACTATTAACAACTGTCTCAGCCGTTAGTAGAGTACTTCTATCCATACGCATGTCTAAAGGACCCTCGTGAAGAAAAGAGAAACCTCTATCAGCAACCTTCAATTGCATTGTTGAAACACCTAAGTCAAACACAATCCCGTCCACCTTCACTTCACCCAGCAAAGATCCGATATCCACAAAATTACCATTTATGAAGTTTGTACGCTTGGGAAAATCATTCTCTATAACCTGGAAGAATCGTCTTACTGTCTCATCACGGTCAATAGCGTACACAAAACAATCGACACTGCTCAAAATAGCTCTGGTGTAACCGCCTGCACCAAATGTTGCATCTACATAAACACCACCATTCTTCGGAGCAAGAAATTTCAGAGCTTCGCTCAAAAGAACTGGCTTGTGTAATATCTCATCTTTTGAGCCACCAGTAACACTCATTTGAGCACTCAAGAACACTTTATCCAGTTAACAATGTAGCAAAAAGTCTTGGAGAATGCTCTGGTAGTTCCGAAACACACCTGGTACGCGTTCTATTCACAAATAAGAGAACAGAACTAAACGAAAAAATTCATGCGTCAGTTGCGTCATATACCATCTTGTAACCGAATATCCTGTTACTTGCTTTTGATGCGAAACGGCTGGCATTCTTTGGTATTTCCGTATTCTCAACTTTAGAAAAGACTTCCAAGGCAGATTGATATATTTGCTGAGCATAATCGTGATCGTCAGTTGCAACGACAACCTCAGCTAATGGATGCAAGCTACGACTCAGGAGCTGAAAAAATGGCACATCTACAATCCTACGTTTGTGGTGCCTCCTCTTGGGCCAGGGATCAGGAAATAGTATGTATACTTTATGAAAAACTTTACAAAGCAACTTTTCCAACAGAAGACGAACATCGTCATTCCAAATTAGAACATTTGATAGTTCATGAAGCTCCACTTGCTCTAGGAGCCTGGCTATACCATTTACGTATACTTCAGCGCCGACGAATACCTTGTCCGGATAATCTATAGCCTTCTTTAATATGTGTTCACCGAAACCAAAACCAACCTCCAATACGATCTCACTCTTGAGATTTTCGAGTTTCTCATGAGACGCAAGAAACCTTTCTAAACCGACAAGCTTATTCTCCCTAAAATTACGACCACGACGCCTCCCATAAGATCTGAGAAACTGTTTCTTTTCCAGCCGCAGATTTACTTCATTGTGTACAAACACACCGACTCAAAGATCACCTAAAAACGAAAGGCTAACACCTGAAAAGAAAAAGTATAATACCCTCACAATTCATTATTATTCAGTCTCAGGTCTCCTACGACGAGGACGGGTCTATGCCAAGCATTTTGTATGCCTCCGCTCTCTTCGACACAGCAGCATCGTAGAGCTTCGTCCTAGAATAATCACGTATCAACTCATCGAACCTCGCTATGGCAGCATGGTAACTCATTTCTTTAAAATAAAAGGATCCTATGGAAAAGATTTTTTCTGCCATAATTTCGTCTATCTCGAGTAATTTCTTCTGTGCATCTGTCACATACTCGGATGCAGGAAAAGTCTGTATTAAAACCGTAAATGCGTCCCTAGCTTTATCTGCGAATTCACTACTATTGGTACAACCCTTTGACATCTGAAAATAGGCATTGCCCTTTATGTTGAGAACCTGATCCATTTTTTCACCGTCTGGATAGTCCAAAAGATATCCTTCGGCGCTACCTGCTGCCGCAGCGAACTTTCCCTCATCGTAAAGTATCTTGGTGTAGGAAGCCTTTGCTTTTTCCCCTATGGAAGAAAATGGGGCAATATCAGCCACTTTTTCGAAAAGTTCCTTTGCAACCTTGTAGTTTTTTTTCTCAAGTGACAGAACCGCACTGTTGTACATTGACAGTTCATCTTCCCGCACTTTGTTGTTCAAAATCTTTTTCGATTTCCCGACACCACAGCCAGAGAGAACACAAAGAAAACAGACAAACAAAAAGTTATATAGCTTTCTTCTCATTCGGGTAATGACGAACTACAATATGACCGTTGATTATAATCCGGCAATGCAATTAAAAAAAGTTCTTATCGTCGGAAACGGCGCAAGGGAGCACGCTTTGATCACGAAAATCAAGGAATCACCGATGCTTGACAAGGTTTATACTACGAACTCGAATTTCGGTCAGTTCGCAGAATATCTTGATACAAACCTAGAAAATTATTTGTACACGTCGGCTACTTGCAAGACGGAAGGAATAGACCTAGTGGTAATAGGGCAGGAAGAACATTTGGCAAGAGGCATAACGGATGCTCTTACGGCTGAAGGTATTCCTGTTTTTGGGCCCACAAAAAATGCAGCAAAATTAGAATCGTCGAAGTTTTTTGCTAAGGAAATAGCAGAAATGAACGGTATACCTGTAGCCAGGTACAGTTTTTGTTCATCCATCAACAACCTGAAAAAGCAGATTGAAAATATTGGAAGTTTCCCTCTGGTTATTAAGGCCGATGGACTTGCATCCGGAAAAGGCGTCATAGTGTGTGAAACTATGGGAGAAGCACTAGAAGCAGGTGAAGCAATGCTAAATGGTTTATTTGGCGAAGCAGGCAGAAATATAATAATAGAAGAGTTCTTATATGGGCAGGAATTAAGTTATTTTGTCCTGGTTGATGGACAGACTATTCTTCCAATTGGCCACGCGAGGGATCACAAACAAATCTCATACAACGGAAAAAAGTATAACACCGGTGGAATGGGAGCATACTCGCCCGTGCTGCTCTCCAAAAAAACTGAACAAGAAATACTTGGGAAGATTGTATATCCAACTATCAATGCATTGTCAGCAATTAACGTTCAGTACAAGGGAGTCCTCTTTGCCGGACTCATGTTGACCAACTCTGGACCTAAACTATTGGAATATAATGTCCGATTTGGTGATCCAGAAACCCAAGCAATACTACCACGCCTCAATGCCGATCTCCTTGATCTTATGCTCAAAACATTAGATGGGGGTCTTGACAGAGCTACGATTTCCTTCAAGAAAGAAGTGTGTATGTCTGTTGTTCTGGCAACCCGTGGGTATCCAGTCTCCTATGAAACCGGATACCGCATAGATAATATAGAAAAGGCACTGCAAAGCGTTGAAGGACTCCAGATTCTCAACGCTGCTGTGAGATACGATGCAGAAGGACGGATGATCTCTAACGGTGGTCGTGTTCTAAACTTAGTTGTAAGCGCCCCAACGTTATTGGAGTGCAAACGTAAAGTCAAACGTGGCTTGGAACTAATAGACTGGAAAGAGGGAGTTTACTTAGATGAATTAGTCGTAGTGTAAGACCCAGAGAGAGCCTTTTCACAGCGATGTTTCACCGAGACGCCATAGCTATATCGTCTGTGGAATTCACGAGTGCATAGCGGCTTCGGCACAGTCAAAATTTCAACAATAGAAGCTTGCTGAACCCGTTGCTTTGTTGAGCAGACCACTGTTTTAAGAGTGGAAAACTGCTTCGAATGCAAACATCGTAAGAAGTGTTACGAGCGTGAACATAGCTATCTGGATTACCCTTATTACTGTACCATACAGAAGATATCTCGCATCCTCTTCACCAAGAAGTGCGGACTTAGCGCAGGCTAAGATCCCAAGTCTCACCCGAGCTCCACAATTCCTAGTTGCTAATACGTCAAGAGGTATAGAAAATAATGCAGCAAATATCCCAAAAACAAGACCAATAGCTGTTCCGCCAAATAGGTTCATGTGGTACGCAATTGAAATCTCGTATGAGGCTACAGAAGCAGACCAGAAAATCATGTTACGCAAAAGTATTGGTAACGCAATACCCCTGAAAGTTGCTTTATTCTCCATTAAGGCCCCCTTATTCCTACTGATCTCGCACATTTCCGCCCACATCGAAAACAGCGTTTCCAAAAACCCTCCCATCATAGAACGAAAAAACACAACGAAAAGTATAGTGGGATGAAAAAATAACTTTAGTACAATACCAGATACAGCCTCGGAAATGCCAAAAGACATAGAACTCAGAAAATTCATCACTGCATATGGAAGCGCACCTCTAAAAAAAGGAGCTACACCACCATCAGACAAAGCATCTAAAGCTATCTTGCGATACGAAGCTCGTGTCTGTTGTCTCATTATCTTTAGGAACTGCAACGGAGACATCAGCACAGCCGCAACTGCAGCAAACGAACCGAAAAATACTCCTCCTAAAATGACATCATAAAGTTGCAGGAACATATACTCTTCCGAATGCTTCTAAATTAAATACCGAAATATCTCAGAATAAACGTCGTCAAAACGGTCACAGCAGTATAGATACTGATTTGTAATATCCTAATTGTACTGCCCAAAAGAAATTTACTACTAGAATCAGTTGCTACCAGAAGCACGCGCTTTACCAATGTCAATTCTTCTTTGGCAGCACAACTCTGTGTCACCATCACATCTAATGGAATAGAAAGAATACCAAAAACAAGTCCTAGAATAATCGATAAAAGCAGTGACATGTTCATGCTGAGGTAAAGCCTAGTCGCAATTTCATAGGATGAAGTCGCACCTAACCACGCAACCGAATTTCTCAAGAAAGCTGGGAAAAGTATACTCAAAGCTCGACCTTTACCAAAGGCAAGATCTCCCTTGTTCCTCACAATCTCACGTACTTCCGGATATATAGTCAACACAGTCTCTATCGCTCCTCCGAGGAACGCTCTAACGAAGATGCCAACCAAAATACCGTACTGAACTGGAAGCACAATCTCCGAGATCCTGTCACTCAAACCGAATGAAAGATTAGCAAGAAAGTTCATCGTAACGTACGGAAACACGCCACTGAAAAAAACTCCCACCGCTCCGCTTTTTCCAAACGCATTAAAAAAAATGGAAGAGTAAGAAGCTGCTGTCTCCTGCCGAATAATCTTCAGGTACTGCAACGGTGCAACAGCGAACGCAACAACACCCGCAAAAGATGCATACACAAGAGGAACTAAAAAGAAAGAAAGCAACATAAGCCGACGCTAGAGACCTAACTAAAGGCTGCAGAAAACCAAAACCAAGCTACTTGGAACCTTGCCTTACGTTACAACGCGGATTTTTTCTATTGTATACGTATATACGCTTACCCCTCTTAGCAACGTACGAATTGCGGGCATCACGTTTTTTCGCTGACTTCAAAGAACCTATTACTTTCATAAAACAACTACTCAGCTCGCAAATAGCCCACTATGTACAGACGGGCACATTGTACATTAAAAAAAGTCCTCGAACAACCTCAACCGGTAAACAAGGATAAGTTTCACTAAAACCAGCATTAAACCTTAATTCAACGTCCTGGAACAGATAACTAAAGTCCTTTTTATCAGCGAAAGTCAAAAATTTTATTTCTTTTAAGTAAGGTGCTACTAATAATTTTAGACGCAAATTTTATCTGGAATGCAGGGATTAAGATCAATCTTCAAAGGGATTTTCACTGCTATAATCACACCTTTTAAACGCAACACTCTGGATGTAGAAAGCTTAGAACGATTAATCGAAATTCAAGTAGCTAGTGCCGTAGATGGTATCGTAATAGCGGACTCGACCGGAGAAGGACATTCATTATCTCAATCGGAGTATTGTACCCTGGTAAAAAACGTAGCAGCAGTGCTTAAAAATAGGGTGCCTCTAGTTGTAAGTGTGCCACACTGTTCTACGACACAAGCTATCGATGTAATAACTCACCTAAAAAACAAAACAATTGAAGCATTCCTTGTTGCCGCACCGTATTATCTACGCCCACAACAAGAAGGAATCTTTGAGCATTATCGACAGATTACAAACAAAACAAAGGCGAACATTATCATGTGCAACATACCACACAGATGTGCTATCAATGTAGAAAATGCAACAACACTGAAAATCATGGATCTGCCGGCTATATCAGCAATTGTTGATTTATCGGGAGATCTTGAATATCCAACAATACTGCGTAGAGAAAATGACCGCGTACCCATACTTACAGGGAATGATACGACATATGCAGCCCATAGACTCAACGGAGGAGATGGAATAGTATCCACACTAAGCAACCTAATTCCAAAAGAAATGGTCACGTTGGAGAGAGCAATCTATAAAGGTAACTACGAAAACATCAAGAAGTTACATAAACTTATTTTTCCACTTGCCAAATCTATGTCCTGCGAGACTAACCCAATACCTTTAAAATATGCCGTCAGTTGCATCTACAAGTACGTCACACCAAATGTCAGGCTCCCACTGACTGATGCAACTACGTTAACTAGGCAGTTAATACATACTCTTCTAAGTAACTTAGAAAGGGAGAAACAAGAACACGAAATTTTATCCCTGATACAAAGTTGATTGGAAAAAAGATTCAATCCTAACGAATACTTCTCCCCAAACATTCTCTAGGCAGAGCATTCACATCTATCCGGCTTTCTAAGCCAGATATCTTCCTCTACCTGCCACAAGAACCAGAATACCGCTCAGGGTAGTCAGTTTATCTTGCAGAACGAAATCGTTTTAAGCAAAAATAAGTGTTCCAACTCGTCTTTTAGCTTTCCAAATACATGAACAATCAACATGAGCACACACGCTATAACAAGAATTGTCACATCATATTCAAGATCACCAATCTACCCAGGAAGAGAACATAGAATCATAACGAATTAGACCTAATTACAGAAGGCCACCACCTGCAACATGGGAAATCCGACAAAGGAGCACTTCTTTTACCAGAACTGAACACACTAAGTTGTGTTTAAAGGAATCGTTGTAGGGAAGAGTCAATTGCTAGATTAGAGTGTATGCATAAATGTATAACTTGGTGGATTAATCGGAATACAGTGCCCCTAAAGCAGAATAAAATTAACGGTACTATGGAACACAACAAAATACTCCAAACAGACCGAGAATCCAGACTATTTATCCTTGCAACTTAAATTATTTTAAATTGTGCAAGAAGGATCTGCTAGAACAGCGAAGCATCCGCAGGACAAGAGCTTCAGGAACGAAAATAGAGGAGAGGAGTACAACCCAGTACTCATTGGACAATGCCACAGAATTATTTTACCATAGCGTGATCTGATTCCGAGTTTACTGGATATGCCTAGTCCTGAAAAGTATAATCTAACTCTAAGGATCCTGCATTGGATCTTGGCGTTTGCGGTGATCGCTATGCTCGTAAGCGGATTCACTATGAGCAGCTATCTGACTCCACCTTTGAAGTTCATTGTTTACGGAAAGCACAAGGCGATTGGTATGACGGTTGGTGTTCTGATGATCATAAGGCTAGCAATTCGCGTGTGTTTTAACATCCCAGAAACACAATTTTCCAGGTTGGAAAATATTGTGTTGGGTGTTGTGCATTCTTTGCTTTATGTTTTGACAATTGGAGCTGTTTTCTCAGGATACTTAATGTCTTGCAGTGCCGGCAAACCTGTTTCCTGGTTTGGAATTTTCGAATTCCCATCGTTGTTTCAACAAAACCCAGATATCGCAAAAATAGCACATGATGCACATCAGGTCATCATATATCTTCTCGCTTGCCTGGTTGTGCTTCATATTTTAGCAACCCTGAAGCATTTAATTATTGATAAGGAGAATATTTTTAAACGAATATTTTAGCGTGGCTCCAGCACCTTATGCATGTTATGAGGTCTTTTGTACGTTGGGCTTTTTCTTGATTGATTTGTTTTTTAGGACACTGAGGCAGAAGTCTCTTCTTTGGCTCGGGTTTCTCTTCTTCGAGTCGGTACTTCGGGGCGTTGTGACGCTGGCACGCGGAACTAAATGGATAGCCGCAGGCGCAAGTTTCTGTATCGCTGTGACAAATAACATAGCCAAAACTTTAATAAGTTGTGATGAAATATCACTGAAGGATTGCATTAGAACACATAGTACTGACAATCATACCCAACATAATGAATGAAAAATTGAACACCAAGGCAAAAGTCACTCCTGAAGCAATATTATTTGATTGGGATAACACTATTGTTGATACACGAGTCATGATCCTAAATGCAGTTAACAAAACGCTGAGTCACTTTGGCAAACCAGCGCTTGATAGAGACATGAATGCACCGGAAAGAATGGATTTCTTTAAACAGACTTTTGGAGAGGAATGGGTTTTCGCTTATTCGCTATTCACAGATCACCTTAGATCCGAGAACCCGGGACCGCTACAGATATTTCCAGGATTCACATCATTTTTGGATTTGATAGCTGAAAGGCGCATATTTACGGGTATAGTCAGCAATAAATATAACGAACTACTCAAAAAAGAGGTCGATTCTCTCGGACTAACGGATCGATTTGATGTCATAGTCGGCTCAGGTGATACAGACCAGGATAAACCTTCAGCAAAACCACTACTGTACGCTCTATCGATAGGTAACATTACTCCATCGAAAGAAACTGTTCTTTTTATCGGTGACAGCGCAACGGACATGGAGTGCGCAAGGAATGCAACTGTACGTGGTATTGCATATCGAGCGACTCCAATAGAAGGCTTTGAGAATATACCAATCATACGGCATTATGACCAGGCAAAAATATTAATACCCTAAGGATATACCAGGTCCTATTGACAAAGAGCACTTCAATGTAATCAAATGGCACTAGTCTTACCTTATCTGCATGTATAGCAAATCGAGTTATCTCATGATTCTCAAATTCTATGATAGACTCGGCATGGATACTATGACTGCTGATATTTCCTCACCTAACCAAGCATCTATCACGCAAGTTGGTGGAATGCCCATTGATATGAAAGAGTCCGCTGAAAGCACAGCACGTAAGCATAAAACTCCGGAAAGAGATCTGACATACGTAACAACTCTCGGCGAGCTTAAGGCGCTCGTCTACAATTTTGAAGGCTGTCAGCTTAAAAAGAGTGCTAAAAACACAGTTTTTTGTGATGGCAATCCGGATGCAAAAATTATGTTAATTGGTGAAGCACCTGGAGAACAAGAAGATAAGCTTGGAATTCCTTTTTGTGGCAGGAGCGGTAACTTGTTAGATAAAATGCTTCAAGCTATAGGACTGGACCGAACGAAGGTATACATAACAAATGCAGTTTTCTGGAGACCACCTGGAAATAGACGACCGACCCCCGAAGAAATAGAGATTTGCAAGCCATTCTTAGAACACCATATACGCCTTGTATTACCCAAGTTAATCGTGCTACTTGGTTCTACGGCTGCTTCTTCGGTTTTAAAAAGCCAAGACAGAATTTCTACATTGAGAAATAAATTGCACGAGTATAAAAATCCATTTATTCGCGAGGGAATTACTACGACCGTAATGTTTCACCCATCGTATCTCTTGAGACAGCCTGCTCAGAAAAAATTGGCCTGGGAAGATTTAAAACTTATTCGTTCATATATTGACACCCATGGTCTTTAACTTTAGTGGAGTAAATAGATTCTTTCTTATTCTTTTTGCACTAGCGTCCCTAACTCTCACACCGCGCCTGGGCAAGACAACTGAAGAACTCGATATATTATTCTACTACCCAAAAACAACAAGCACCGTGGTAACAAAAGTCTATGATCCCATGGAGAAACTTAATAGGAGGATATTCAAAATGAATAGCCTACTTTTCAAGTACCTAAAATCTTCCGCTAATAAAAAACTTTTCCGAGGAACAAATCCTGGAAAATCTCGTGCAGGTCGTAAAGGTATGGACTCCGCAAAGTATTTACTTCTTAACATTGCAGATAATCTTTCCGAACCGAGCTATGTGATTAACCATTTTCTACAGGGTAACCCAAAAAATGCTGTGGTAGAATTTTGGCGGTTTTTTATCAATTCCACACTTGGTATATTCGGAACCTTCGACATAGCACAGACTCTGGGTCTAGAGAAGAAGACAACTTCCTATAGAAAGACACTCATCATGTATGGGATAAAAAATGGACCATTCATAATGTTCCCACTGTTTGGTGCGACATCACTAAGGAACAGTGTTGCTGCCCTGCTTGAAATTCTTACGAATCCATTGAATCTCGTGATACAACATAAATTTGTACCATTCACGGTATACAATTGCTCCCAAATTGCTAGAGAAATTGATTACTACGACATAGTTTTTGAAAACAGCATTGACCCTTATATAAAACTGCGCACCTTTTTGGTAAATTACGATGCGGCATTCAAATAAAGAAAAATGGCTAATTTGGCTACTGTTTATAACGCTTTTTTTTCCTTCGAGGATCTTTGCACAAGGCTCCAC
Organism: Neorickettsia sennetsu str. Miyayama; assembly: GCF_000013165.1. Lineage (NCBI taxonomy): Bacteria > Pseudomonadati > Pseudomonadota > Alphaproteobacteria > Rickettsiales > Anaplasmataceae > Ehrlichia > Ehrlichia sennetsu. Next base: position 827,174 of record NC_007798.1, read on the forward strand.
AGGTGAGTTTATCTCATCCCTATATACAGATGTAACAACCATCAGCAATTCCAACATCTCAGAGCTAGACAAACTACAGCATATGACGAATCTAATTGAGGAAAACATTGACTTCCAAAGAGTTGTGCGCTTCGTATTGGGAAGGAACATAAACAAGCTATCACTCGAAGAATTACAGGCGTTTACCGAGGGCTATAAAAGGACTACTTCCATTAAATACGCAAAACTCATGATTAAGAAGCTTAGGTACTATAAAATCCTGCGTGAGGAAAACTTAGGCAATCAAAGACATCTAGTCCAGACGGTCCTCCAGGAAAAGCTCGAGAGCAGTGTACCACTAAGGATAGACTACCTCGTTACGGTGGAGGATAAAAAGTACAAAATTCTCGATATAATCATTTCCGGAAGTATAAGCATGGCGATGGCGGATCGGGAAGAAATAGAGAGCTTTCTCCAGGACAATACATCAGAAGGACTTTTAGCGAAAATTATAGAGACACAACCAAGTGACAAAACATAGGAGGTTGCGTACAACCTGCTGGCCTCGGCTTAGAAGTGATTGGATTGTACGGAGTTACTCGTTGGTCTGCTTACCGTCAAAAGCAAATTCTTCTTCCTTGGGCTGGGTTTCTTCTTGTTCAGCCACTTTTAGTGCATAAACGCACAAATCCTCAAAAGAAACATTGTTCTCCTCAGCAAGTTCTCTTAATTTTGAGAGGCTGTCCATGACCTTCTGTGGAACAACCCCCCCACGTTCTTTTGACAACCACGTAGCCTGATTGTAAATGGGGTGCGTATCCCGTCTGGGAGAGCCAATATATATTGTAAAAGGAGCAGTTTGGGAACCAAATTGGCAAGGTACTGTAAACTTTTTCACGTCTTATAGAGATAATCTTGCGGGATATACCGCTAAATATTTAAAAGGACCCTACAAAAACAACTAACACCTGCAAGTTAAGCTAGGATCGCTGAACATTCTAATACAGCTGCTGACAGGAGTATACTACTGAATATTTAAAAAAGCCCTATGAAAACAACTAACACCTGCAAGTTAAGCTAGGATCGCTGAACATTCCAATACAGCCGCTGACAGGAGTATACTACTGAATATTTAAAAAAGCCCCACAAAAACAACTTACAAGCGCAAGCTGGTCTGGGATTGCTAAATTCCATAAACTGAACACAAGCGTAAATATGAAGTGTATTTGCATGTTGTGCGTGGTCAAAAGCAATTTTGGCAGATCACCTATTTCATGGCGATTATCTAAAGCATAGATACCTTCTGATCTAAAGAAAAAGAAATTAAAATAATTTAAGCTCACTAACCTACAAAGTAGAGTGATTGTGTAATAGGATTAGCCGACCAAGGCAGCATTCGTGTGTCAGAGAAATGATAAAAAAAATTACTGATTCTGCAAAATCTGGAAAACTAAAAATATTAGACTTTCTTACCTCCGGATTCAAAAGGACACTTCACAGCAGCGTGAAAATTGTTGATCAAAGTATTTCATTTTTTCAAAACAAGAAAACTAACGAACTTAAAGCACTCACAAAAAACGCACGAATTACTGGAACAGTCGTTCTTATAGGTTTCTTTGGAATTTTTGGAATGTGGGCAGTCTTTGCCCCAATTGACGGTGCGAGTCTTGCAATGGGTGAAATTGTTATCAGCTCTGATAAGAAATCCGTCCAACATCTTGAAGGTGGAATAATAGAGGAGATCTTCGTCCATGAAGGAGATCATGTTACTGAAGGACAGGTACTCATGACTCTCAAAAACGTCGGTAATAAGGCACAGCTTTCAATACTCGAGGAGAATCAAATCTCGCTTCTAGCAACCGAACAGAGGCTCCTCGCACATATAGGCAGAAAAGCAAATATGGAGCTCCCTAATATAGAAAAATTAGAGTATGTGACTGAAGAAAAGAAAAGCGATACTATCAAAAATCAGGTGCTACTATTTGAATCCAATAAAGAATCTTTTGCTAATAAGGTCAGAATCATAGACAAGAAAATCGGCCAGATACAGAATGAGGTCCTCGCATTGAAGGCACAGTTGGAATCAGCCGAAAAAAATATCCAGCTTCTCGAAGAGGAACTTGAAGCAAAGAGGTCTCTATATGATGAACACGTCATAGACAAAACCAAGATCGTATCTCTAGAAAGGGAAAGAATCTCTTGGAATGGCAAAATTGCCGAATATAAAGCTCTGATAGCTAGAGGGGAACAACACGTTACAGAAGCTGAACTGGAGAAAATTCAGGTGGAGAATAGTTTCAATAGTGAGCTTGCAGCACAACTCAAAGAGGTTTCGCATGCCATTCATGAAAATATGCAGAAACTCACCGCAGCGTATGACTTAATGTTAAGGACAATCATAAGAGCTCCACAATCAGGTATTGTGACCGGTTTGCGCTCGCTAAGCATCGGTGGCGTGATACCTCCAGCTATATCGTTAATGGAAATCGTCCCTGAAAACGAAGATATGTTCATAGAAGCAAAGGTTGCACCAAATAATATTGAGGCGATAGTATCTGCGAGACTCGTTAAGAAAAATCTTAGCGAAGTTGAAGGTTACATAGGGGTAAGGACAAGAGTCAAGATAACAGCATTTAATTCAAAGAAAGTAGGAATATTAAAAGGTGTAATGACGTACATTTCTGCAAACACGATTTTAGACCCACGAACAGGAATGCATTATTATCTAGCGCATATAAGGATCCCAAAATCAGAAATAGCTATGATAAATGCCAGAACCAAGCTCTATCCAGGAATGCCCGCCATTGTTTTCATTACAACTGAGTCTAGAAGTTTTCTTTCATACCTACTTGCACCTATCATAGGAACCTTCGATACAGCCTTCAGAGAACGTTGAAAAACAGAAAGTTTTGTTTGGTAAGAGTTTCTACTTAAAAGATTTCCCGAAAAACTCCATTATTAAGGGACCCTGTTCGAAAATTTGCATGCGACAGCCAGGTACATGTGATATCATTCATTCTTACCTGATTAGGTTTGATACCTTTGAATTATAAACTTACTGGTATAAAGGAAATCTTATCTGGAAACCACCTTATAAGCAATTTGCAAGATCTTATACAACTTCGTGAGGCCTTAGTTGTCTGTGATCAAAACACATTTCGTTTCCTTCCAGCATGGATAAAAGGTGAAAAAAACTTCAAATTAATAGTTCTACCAAAAAATGTGAGGCCTTATGAGGCACTGGTGAGAAAACTGGCCATACATGTAAGAAATTGTGAGTTAATAGTCGCATTGGGCTCAGGAACAATAACCGACATATGTAAATATCTTGCAAACTTAACTACGAAAGAACTTGTACTTTTTCCTTCAGCACCTTCTGTTAATGCATATACATCACCAACGGCTTCAATTATATCTCTGGAAAAAACACGAAAGGTTTCTGTTAAGGCAAAAATGCCCACGTGTATATACTTGGATTATACGATTCTAAAAAGTGTCCCACCAAGAATGATCCTAAGCGGTCTCTATGATTTGCTATGTTCAAGGACTGCTAAGGTGGACTACTTTATTGCATCAATAACCTTAAAGCACTCTTATATCGGCAAAATCTTTGAAGAATTGCTCCCATACGAGGAAATCCTATTAAAACACAGTAAACTTCTAATAAGAGGTGACACCACCCTAGTAAGCATACTAATGCATGCTTTAAATCTTTCTGGCCTTGGAATGTGGCTCAATGGTGATAGCAGAAGCGCGAGCCAAGGAGAACACATGCTAGCTCACCTTTTGGAAAAAGCCTCCGGAAAATATTTTTTACATGGAGAAATGGTGGCTGCAGGTATGCTAGCAACCTCGCTATTACAGGAGAGATTTTTTAAAAAAGAACAAAAAATCGAGTTTAATACACAGGTGCTCAATAAATACGTAATGTTAAAGGGATTATACCCATCAAAAATCGACAGCTTTGCAGAATCTTTTCAAAAATTACGCATGTTATCACCGGTATTGAGCTCAATGGTCAGTGAACACACACAACTGAGAAGGCACATTGGGAGTACTGCTATAACCTTGCCAAAAGTACATAATCTACTCCGTGAAGCAGTATTTTTAAAGCGTAATTTTACCTGCCTTGATATAGCATACTTAGCTGGCTACCATACAATCACTTTGTAAGAAAATGAATATTGACCTAAGAAAAAAAAGAATCCTATACAGAAGCACACATCGCGGCTGCAAAGAAATAGACATTTTACTTGGAAGTTTTATAACAAAAAATCTAAGCAAATTAACAGAGCAAGAAGTAGAACAAGTTGAATGTATCTTAGAATTGTCGGACTCTTTTATTTTTGACTGCTACCAGGGCAAGGTAGAACCGCCTGAAGAATTCCCTATATTGAAGCGGATGGTACAGGAGGAAAATAGGTAAGAAAAACAAAAGCCCCAGACCAACGCAATGCGCAGCATCACTCTATATGAATAAAACTACTAAGAACCCAGCACATTTCAAAGACAAAAGAACAGGAAGGGTGCCGAAAAAATGAATCCATCGACACGGTCCAGTATACCTCCGTGTCCTGGTAGCAGCGTTCCGCTATCCTTCACTGAGCACGTACGCTTTATAAACGATTCAAATAGATCACCTATAGTCGCCAAAACAGCAATTGGAAGGGTCAAAAGAACAAAATTCATACTCAGTCCAAGAACTATTGCAAAAGTAGAACCGCAAACAAAGGTGGATAGGAGTCCTCCAAGGAAACCACTTACGGTCTTATTTGGACTGACACTCTTGCAAAGTTTAACACCACCTATGATGCGTCCGATAAAATAGGCACCCACGTCATTACTTACAACACAAACTATCAACCAAATAAGAATCTCTACATCTTCAATATGTATACCTATAAGTGCTGCGTTGGGTAAAATTGCCACAAACAAACCAAGGCATCTTAACACAACCCCCTTATTCGCTGTCATATCCTGCCATTCCTGATACGAAAGCACTGCTAAAAGTAATACACTTGAGTATACAGCATAGCCACCACTGCAGATTGCCAAGGCACACAAAAAAAGCAGTACTGCCGCAGAGATAACCCTGGCCTTCAAATCGCAATAATGTTTCATAGAACTCCCATTAGATAGGCAAACCGCAGCCAAAGGTTAACATAAAAAATACCAGGAACACATACCTAACTTTGATACCCCGGTTTAGGTATAAGGACGGAACGCTTAGGCAAGAACAACACCCAAAAAGGATAGAAAAAATGTGCCGAGTAGTAGAGGTACCAATCTCAGATCATGAGAAATAAAACGTAAGAATTTATTTCCCATATCTGCGACACCTAGCCTTATAAGCTTCCATCGCTATCTCTAAATCTTTTTCTGTAAAATCTGGCCAAAGCGTATCGCAAAAATACAATTCAGAGTACGAACTCTGCCACAAGAGAAAGTTGCTAAGTCGTTTTTCACCAGCTGTCCTTATAATCAAATCTGGATCAGGAATGCCATCTGTGTATAAATAGCTTGCAAATTTCTGTACATCCACTTCCTCAGCCCTTAGACCATCACTTATCATTCTTGAAACCGCATTTATGATCTCAGATCTGCCACCATAATTTAGGGCAAAACACAAATACATACCACTATTTTTTGCCGTTCCCGACTCTAGGTTTTTTATCACTTGCTTTGCGCTTTCACCTAAACCTACCTGTTCCCCTATGACTTTTACTTTTATATTAGCATCGCATAGTTCGTCCAACGCAGTAACACTAGCTTTTTCAAAAATGCTAAAGACAAGGTGCACATCGTCTGGATTTCTTTTCCAATTTTCAGTCGAAAAAAGGAAAAGCGTAAGGTAACGAATCCCAGCATTACAAGATGCCCTCACAGCCGAGAATGCAGCCTCGACACCCATCTTGTATCCATCGGAGTTACACAGACCTCTCGCTCTGGCCCATCTCGCGTTCCCGTCCATTATTATTGCAATATGAACAGGAAGCTCTTTTCCAATCATACCTTCAAGATGTCGGTTTCCTTTTTGCTCACAGCATCATCAATTCTAGCATCTTCTTCAGAAATAATTTTATCTATCTTCTTGAGCAAAGCGTGCATATCATTTTCTGATATCTCCTTCGCCTTTTCCAAAACCTTTATCCTGGAAATAGCATCGCGTCTGATATTTCTAACAGCTACCTTAGCTCTGTCACCGTACTTTTTGAGAACTTTAACCAACTCCTTACGACGTTCTTCCGTAAGATCAGGAACCGGCAAACGTAAGACTGATCCTTCAACTATCGGATTCATACCGAGATTAGAAGTCAAAATCGCATCTTTTACAGCACCGACTGTGGATTTGTCCCATACTTGAACGGACAGCATCTTATTATTGACTACCGACAGACTAGCAACTTGATTCAGGCGTAGCTTACCCATGTGAGTCGAGACAATTACGCCATCCAATATACTCACGCTAAGAGACCCTGACCTAATACCCTTCAAGTCAGAGAGAAACACCTCGTACGACGAACGGAGTTTATCATTTGTTTCCTTAATTACATCTTCTAGCATACCTAAAAAAACTCATTCACCCTCTATGGTGCTATAGTTGCCCTGTTTATTGATCACCTCGTAAAACGCCATTTCACTGTCCAATGAAAAGATTACCACGGGCATACCATTATCCCGTGCTATTGAAACAGCAGAAGAATCCAACACCCTAAGCTTTTTAGAAAGCACATCTGTATAGGAGAGCTTAGTTATTCTTTCTGCATTAATATTTGTTCTGGGATCATCAGAATATATCCCGTCTACAAGTGTACCCTTAAGCATCACATCGCATCCCATTTCAACAGAACGAAGCACTGCAGCTGTATCGGTCGTGAAAAATGGATTGCCCGTTCCCGCCGCAAATATTACGATCCGGTTTTTCTCCATGTGACTAATCGCTTTCTGACGCACATAAGGCTCACATATAGATCTCATAGGAATAGCAGACTGCACCCTCGAAACCACACCCAAATTGTTTATAGCACCTTGCAGAGCAAGGGCATTAATAACAGTTGCAAGCATCCCCATATAGTCGCCAGTAGCTCTGTCTATGTTTGGAATACCACTACTTCCCCTGTAAATATTCCCACCACCAATAACAAGGCATACTTGTATACCCATTTCATGAACTCTCTTTATGCCCCTAGCAAGCATACCGATGACCTCAGCATCGTGAACAGAGACCCCACGTGCAGCCAATCTTTCCCCTGAGATTTTCAGCAGAACTCTCCGCATAGAGACTCAACTAGCTTCTCCTAGAACAAACACCTCATACCAAACTACATCAATCTTAGCTGAAGATTCCATTTCCTTGTCAGAAATATATTGCTTTACGGACCTCTCAGGATCTGAAAATAGAGGCTGTTCTAGGAGGACAACTTTTTTATAGAATTTACTCAGTTTGCCAGCAATAATTTTTTCAGCAACCGAAGCAGGCTTTCCCTCGACCTCCAGATTGTATTTGTGCTTTTCAGATTCAAGAAGGTTTGGTGGTATACGAGCGACATCGATTGCGCATGGACACTCCGACATCACCTGAATAGCAATATCTTTTGCAACAGTGGAAAGAAAGGAAGGATCAGCTTCTGACACCACCGCAACTGCAACACCTATCTTACCAAGATTTTCGGTGTACTTGTTGTGAACATAGACACCCAACAAACCACTCTGAGAAACCTCGTAAGTAACACACCTCGAAAGAACTATATTCTCCCTAAAAACTGCGACTTGCTCCACTATTGCGTCGCGGACCTTTTGACCTCCTGGCAACGGAGTACTAAGACACTCTTCAACTGACTTGACTTTGGCAGCACACGCAGCTTCAAGCACCGACTGTGCGAACTGCTGAAATTTTTCATTACGTGCAACAAAGTCCGTCTCGCAATTCAGCTCAAGTATAACACCAAATTTTCCAGAAGAGAGAGCCCCAACGACACCATCTCGAGCACCCCTATTGGCCTTCTTCACAGAAACCGCATGCCCTAACTCCTTTAGTATTTCCCTTGCTCTAGTCAGATCACCATGCGCCTCGCTCAGAGCCTGCTTGCAATGGACCAAACCAGCAGAAGTCTCCTTTGACAAACTTTTTAGATCTTCCAAGTTTATCTTACTCATTGAAATTACACTGCCTTATACATCAACCTTTGTTCTCAGGAAGCTTAGCTGCATCCACATTATCTTGTTTTTCCGATTTCGGAGAAACTTTTCGTTTCTGCAAAGCGGCTTTGTCCGTTCCCGCACGAATAGAAGCCCCTTTTTTCTGCCCATCTGAGTGAGAAACCTTAGCAGCTTTTTCATCTGCCTTATCATCTAACTCTTTACTTTGTTTCCTTTGAAGCTCACTTTCTATACCAACTAGGACCGCATCAGCAACCAAACTGCAATAGTATTCTATACACCTTAAAGAATCATCATTTCCAGGGATCGCGTAAGTTATCTTACTTGGATCACAGTTGGTATCAACGACTGCAACCACAGGAATACCAAGTTTCCACGCTTCCTCGACTGCTATGTGCTCCTTCTTCGGATCGATTACAAAAATAATATTCGGTAGACCACCCATTTTTCTCACGCCACCGAGATACTTCTCTATTCTCTCTCTCTTCCTGTTAATGCTAAGCCGTTCCTTTTTACTCAACACATCGCCTTCTTGTTCAAGCAGTTTCTCATAGTGAACAAGCTTTTTCACAGATTTCGAAACGGTATTCCAGTTAGTGAACATCCCACTAGGCCATCTAAGATTAACATAATATTGACCACACCTCGTTGCTTCTTCTTTGATGATGTCACAGGCCTGCATTTTCGTTCCAACGAACAACACCCTACCTGAATTTGCAGCGACATCGCTTATTGCATTCAGGGCCGTTCTGAGCATCGGGACAGTCTTTTGCAAATCCACTATATGGGTCTTGGCATTGCTCGTACCGTATATGTAGGAAACCATCTTTGGATTCCAAAAGCGCGTCTTATGGCCCAAGTGTGCACCAACCTCAAAAAGGTTCTTTACCGTTACCCTATCAAATATGGACTGCATTATATTCCGGTTTTCAAATGTCCAACTAGTTTATCCTCGGGATTAAGGTTAGTATAGAAAAGCTCCCTTATCAAGAGAAGAAACCCACCAACAGTGGAAAGATAAGAAACATAAGAAGGCGCCTTGGAAATACCTTTAGGAGTGCTTGGGTTTTCACGCTCCCAGGTTTTGATTTAAATAGAAATGGAAAAGGACTTTGTAAATGAAATATTCTCCTCAGTGTCACAGAAATATGATCTGATGAATGACATAATGAGTGGGGGCATACACAGACTCTGGAAACGCAACTTAGTGAAGTCGATTGGCTTACTTCCGAATCAACGTGTACTTGATATGGCTGCGGGAACAGGAGATATCACGCTACGTCTTTTAAAGACACACATTCCAGTAGAAATAATCCTATGTGATAAAAATCATGAGATGTTGGAAATAGCAAAGGACCGCCTACTTGATGAAGGTTATGTGAACTTAAAGGTAGTCTCAGCTGATGCAGCACAGTTACCATTCGAAGATTGCAGCTTCGATCATTACGTCGTTGCATTTGGTGTGCGCAATTTTTCCAATATTGAGAGATCTCTAACAGAAGCTTACAGAGTCTTGAAACCAGGCGGAAGGTTCTCCTGTTTAGAGTTCAGCAAGGTAAAAAACAAGTGTATGAATTCGCTGTATAATCTTTATTCACACACCTTCATTCCATGGGTGGGAGAGAAGATAACTAAGAATAGGCAAGCTTATACATACCTAATCGAAAGTATACAAGACTTTCCTGACGCGGAGACCTTTTGTGAAATTATTCGTAGTGCGGGATTCGGAAGAACTAAATACAGAAGGGAAACGTTTGGGGTAGCAGCGATTCACACAGCGACAAAACTATGATGTTTAAGTTAAAGTTTCCTGAATATAATTGCGAGGTAGCTTCAGTACAAACAAGCAAGAGGAGCTCGATAAAATTATCGCACAATGCAGGTGCTTATCTTGTTTATCAATATTAAAAACACTTGTGACTCATAGGTGTAGAACAGACGCGCCCGCTTTGTATTGTTATTTTCTCTCTTTGAATCTTTTTATGTATCATCGCAGGGAGCGGTATCGGCGCTAATTCACACAGGAGGTGTTCTCAATTCGTTTACATGTTCAAGTGTTGTCTTGGCTGTGTTAGGAGCCTCTTATAACAAGGCGAATTTCCTTTTTAGCTTTTGATTGCGTGTTTTACCTTATGAGAAAACAGTTTCTCCCTTGTACGCGGAAAAACGCATATTTTTTAGCGACCTTAGAAGAGCTCACATCCGTTCACTAAAACTCTACCAACTTCTGCAAAACGAATAATAGGTCGCGATGTTTTTGGAGTACAGTCTGGCACCACTCATAAGTGCTCTAAAAACCCCATTAGCTCGCCAAAATTTTGACAACCTCCACAAAAAGATAGATAATTCCCGATGTTTTCAAAAGCGCGTCCTTATGCCAGTAAAGATACTAATGCCGGCACTATCACCAACAATGAAAGAGGGTACGCTCGCAAAATGGCTAGTGAGTGAGGGTGAAAAGATAGAAGCAGGACAAGTAATAGCGGAGATAGAAACTGATAAAGCCACGATGGAATTTGAAGCTGTCGACGAGGGAGTACTAGGAAAAATACTCATCCCGGCAAAAACCGCAGGCGTAAAGGTAAATCAGCCAATAGCCGTTCTGCTCGATGATGGTGAAGGCGAAAAAGAACTAAAGAAGTTTCTATCCACGATAGACAAACCCACTGTCACGGACAATAAAGCAGAAACATCAGATGGAGATAAAATCAAAAATAATCCCTCCAGTCTGCCAGCTGATAAGCAACAGGGCAGGGTAATTGCAACTCCGCTTGCAAGAAAGATTGCGTCCATCAATGGTATTGACTTATCACTTATCGGAAGTGGAAGTGGCCCTGACGGTAGGATCGTAAAAAATGACTTGCTTAAGTTGCTTGATGACGCACCACAAGTTCAAATGCACGGACATTGCACCGAGACCAGTATACCAATTTCTCCAATGCGGCGTGTAATAGCGCAAAGACTCGTAGAATCGAAGCAAAATGTTCCTCATTTTTACCTTTCCGTGACTTGCTATTTGCAGCATCTGCTATCGGCCAAAAAAAAATTCTACGACTGTTTGGAAACAAAAGTCACAGTCAATGATTTCGTTATAAAGGCATGCGCTTTTGCTTTGGATAAGAATCCAGCAATGAATGTGTCGTGGGAAGGAGAATTTATTAGGCAGAATCAAACTATTGATATATCAGTTGCCGTTGCGATCCCGGACGGACTAATTACACCTATAGTCTTCTCAGCAGATAAACTATCGCTTTCATCTATTTCAGATGAGGTTCGGGAATTAGTGGATAAAGCAAAAGCAGGCAGACTTCAACCACGGGAATTCCAGGGCGGATCTTTTACTGTTTCCAATCTCGGTATGTATGGCATAGATGAATTTACAGCGATAATTAATCCACCTCAGGCAGCAATCCTTGCCGTAGGTGCAGCGCGAAAAGTTCCAACTGTTTCTGCGGATGCGGTCGTAGTTAGCGACGTCGTGACGCTGACATTATCTTGTGACCATAGGGTTATCGATGGAGCATTGGCAGCGAGGTTTATGCAATCGCTTAAAAAGGCAATAGAAGACCCTGTAATAATGTTGTGATACCTCCTGTAACCACAGAACTTTTTAAGTGGAACGTTTGCAGCAAGATTTACGGAGTTGCTCGAAAAGTGATTGGGAATCGCGTAACATTATCATGCTAGCCTGCGGAAGGCAGGGTCTGGCTACCATAGCAAATGAGATTTATGCAACCAGAAAGGCAGTAAGAGGAGCGTAGAAATGATATTCTGTAAGGTGTATGCGTAAGATACCGGAAGTCTGCATCGTAGCGGGTTCAGATTCTATAGGTGGAGCTGGACTACAAGCAGATCTTAGGATCGCTGCATTACTAGAGTGTAGTGCATCGAATGTTGTCACGTGCATTACAGCCCAGGACCTGAGAGGGGTACATGCAATTCAGTATTTATCTGGGGAAATCGTATCGAAGCAATTAATCTGTGCACTCTCTAGGAAACCTAAGGCGGTGAAAATAGGGATGTTGGGTAATAGCGAAATAGCACTGGTAGTCTATGATGTTTTAAAGGATGCAGGAATCCCAATTGTATTAGATCCTGTCTTGATATCTACTTCAAATTCCAAGCTCGCTGATGAAGGTGCAGTGCAAGTGCTACTAAAAAAGCTTATTTCTATCTCACACTTGGTTACTCCCAACCTCTTTGAAGCAGGCGTCCTATCAGGAAGTAAAGTTTTTGATGCTGAATCTGCAAAAATTGCCGCGTTGAGAATCCTCGAACTAGGAGCAAAAAACGTTCTTGTAAAAGGAATCCACATTAAAGAAGGGAAAATCATGGATTTGCTCATTTCACAGGAAGGCACCACCATGGAATTTCAGAATGAAGTAATACGGATAAATATAACTCATGGCTCTGGATGTAGATTATCCACAGCGATTGCATGCCATATGTCGATGGGCAAATCCTTAAGGGAGTCAATTCATCTTGCTTCGGATCTCCTAAGGAATGAGATCATCCGCATGGGAGTTTTATACAGTACTGATACTTGGTTGTAGGGGCTTGCTCACGTGCCCTTTGCTTCCATAATGTCATATCTAGTCACCGAAGCTGCCAATGCTAGCGCATCATACAAATCTGAGTATTTTGATAAGCAAGGATCCAACCCGAGCAGTTGTTCTACCATGTACTTAACCTGAGCCTTAGTAGCACGACCGTTCCCTGTTATGCGCTTTTTTAGAACACTGGGCGCGAATTCAACTATAAAGAGACCCTTCAGGGCTAGCGTAAGTATCAGAGCACCTCGACAGTAAGCTAAGTTAAGCGAAGAATATGGATTGTTATTAACAAATACCTTCTCTAAAACGGCAACAGATGGATTTACTTTTTCAATCACATCACTAATACCACGATGGATCTTTTCTAGTCTGGCTGAAAGACTCCCTTGGGAAGCCGTTTTTACTATTCCGGAATCAATATAACGCACGTTACACAGGCCATCATACTCGACTACAGCCCAGCCCGTACGAAGGAGACCCGGATCAACCCCTAATGCTACATAGCTCATCAAACAGGAAAATTCTTTTCAAATACCACAAAACGCATGCAGGAACCCTTACACACACTAATTTGCCGTCAATAAAAACAGACAGCTTTCTAAAAGTATTTTCGCGCTTCCAGCACTAATTTTCTCGTTGCAGCAACAGAATTTTCAAACATCCTCCTCTCATCAGGAGTCAGATCAAGTTCAATTACACGCTCCACACCACCTGATCCCATGATAACTGGTATACCAGAAAAGATATCATCCTCCACTCCATACCGACCCCTCATCATCACGGAGCACACGAGCGTTTTTTTCTGATCCAACAGATATGCCTCAGCCATTTCCAGCACAGACGCAGCAGGAGTGTAGTAGGCTGAACCAGTTTTCAAGAGGGCAACTATCTCGGCACCACCACTACGAGTACGTTCAATAATTGAGTCCACCTTATCCTTCGTTATTAAACCCACACTAACCAACTCAGGTAGGCTCATACCAGAAACCGTAGAGTGCCTAAACAAGGGAACCATAGAGTCACCGTGACTACCCAATACCAGCGATTTAACATCCGCTACTGAAACACCTAGCTCTTGTGCAAGAAAAAGATTCATTCTGCTTGCATCGAGTACACCTGCCATACCAACAATCTTGTCAGGGCTGATTTCGGCTGCCTTGTAAAGGACCCAAACCATTACATCTAGCGGGTTAGTCACAACTATCACAAACGCTTTCGGGGCAAACTTTTTTATTTTTTCCCCTACTTCTTTCATAACAACAGCATTCACATCAATGAGTTCCTCACGTGTCATGCCAGGCTTTCGTGGAATACCGGCAGTTATGATAATTACCGAAGAGCCTTTGATTCTCTCCATATTGGCGCTACCATTGATCTTCATTGTATAACCAATGAGTGGAAGAGTTTGTGAAACATCTAATGCTTTGCCTCTTGCAAGATCTCCGTTAACGTCAATTAATTCGACCTCTGAAGCCAACTTCTTCGAGGCTATTAAATACGCCAAGGTCCCACCAATATTGCCAGCACCAATTAAACTTACTTTCATTCGAACCCACTCCTATCACCCAACTGCCAATTCTAGAACAGAAGTTCATTAATATACATAGTTTCCATGACAGGCTCTAGTTTAGTAGCATTCCCATTGTTTCGGCTCTCTAATGAAACCTACATTCGTTGTCACACTTGCACCCTCTCATAGACGGATTCTACTTGGCAGCTGTTTCCGTTACGTCTGCCACTAATGAATATTTATGCTCGGCACCATACTCACACGTTCTCGTAGACTGATTTCTATTCGGTAGCACTTCAATCGTGCTCATTTCGCCGCAAAATTTACATTCGGTGACATACTTGTTAGAGTGAGGGGAACCTAGGAGAAAAAATCTACATGCAAGAGCACGCAAAGATACTTCTTTTGCCACATGGTAAGGATTTGGAAATACCAAGATATGCAAGTAAGGGAAGTTCAGGATTGGACCTTCGTGCGGCCATAGAAGGAAGCATGACCTTGAAACCTGGAATGTTCGAGCTGGTACCCACGGGCATCTGCATCGAACTACCCGAGGGATTAGAAGCGCAAATAAGGCCACGCTCAGGTCTCGCAGCAAAGTTTGGTATAACGGTTCTTAATAGTCCTGGCACTGTAGATCAGGACTATAGGGGAGAAATAAAAGTCTGTTTAGTAAATCTGTCTAAGAATGAATTTACTATCAACAGGGGCGACAGGATAGCTCAAATGGTAATAGCAAAAGTAGAACAAATACTGCTAGTGGAAGCAGAAGAAATTGGGGAAACAGAGAGAGCTTCGGGGAGTTTTGGATCAACTGGAACTGAGTAAGGTTGGGTGTGGCCAAAACTAGCAGTGAGTCCAGATTATCTCAAAGGCTAGATAGATTCGTTAAGTAAGCAACTAAAAGAAGAGACTGATCGAATTTGAAGGTTTCATCTGAAACAAATGGAGATGACAAAATGGACATTTCATTCCAGTCATCTGTGGTCATTTAGCGCCCTTCTGTATGATCCCACCTGTTAAACATTTCGGTGAAAGCTATGTCATCTCGCAAATACTTTAAAATGGAGTGACTATAAATATCGGACGAATTAACTTATCATTTCCCTCGGAGTAGTGCGTATGTCGACCATAATACCGGTAAATCTAGAGCAGGAACTGAAATCCTCTTACCTCTCTTACGCAATGAGCGTAATTATAAACAGGGCCATTCCCGATGTACGAGACGGATTAAAACCTGTACATAGGAGAATTCTGTATTCTATGAATGAGCTTTCTTTCTACTGGAACAAGCCTTATAGGAAGTCGGCTAGAGTGATTGGGGAGGTTATTGGTAAATATCACCCGCATGGTGATAGTGCTATATATGATGCTCTGGTTCGTATGGCACAGAACTTTTCCCTACTCGTACCATTGATAGACGGTCAGGGAAACTTTGGTTCTATAGATGGTGATCCGGCTGCAGCGATGCGCTACACAGAAGTACGTCTGGAGTATATATCCAAGTTTCTACTCGACGATCTGTATGAAAACAGTGTGGACTTCCGTTCAAACTATGACAACTCAGAAACGGAGCCTGTTGTTCTGCCGGCAAAATTCCCAAATATCCTGGTCAATGGAACAGCTGGGGTAGCAGTCGGAATGGCAACGAATGTGCCAACTCACAACCTATCCGAGGTAATAGAGGCGTGCAAGTTGTACTTAGAAAACAATAACGTAACAACCGACGAACTCCTAAAAGTCATAAAAGGTCCCGACTTCCCTACAGGTGGATTGATCATCGGCGAGGAAGGAATAAAGGCATCTTTTGAGAGCGGTAGAGGCTCCATTATCATACGGAGCAAGACACATTTCGAAGAAACTGAAGCGGGAAAAGCAATTATCGTTGATGAGCTCCCGTACCAGGTTAATAAAGCAAAGTTAATAGAAAACATAGCTCTTTTGGTGAAGGAAAAGAGACTTGATTCGATCAGTGATCTGAGAGACGAGTCAAACAAGGAAGGGATACGTGTTGTAATAGAGTTAAAAAGAGGCGCCTCCTTTGAAGTGGTTCTGAACCAACTTTTCCAGATGACACAGCTTCAGACATCATACAGCACGAATATGGTGCTTCTTGACAACATGAGACCTACTCTGATGTCTCTCAGAGACATTTTGGCAGCCTTCATTGCTCATAGAAAAGAAGTAATCTCAAGACGAACAGAATTCAGACTCGCCAAGGCTAGGGAAAAAGCTAACGTTCTAGTCGCACTGTATGTAGCGATTCTCAACATTGATGAGGTTGTACATATTTTAAAATCCTCTGGAGATAACGAGGCTGCAATAAAAGCACTTTCTGCTAAACACTGGGCTATAGACGAAGAACTTGAGCTACTTGTAGAAACTATCTCAAACATTAAGCTCCTGAACAGGGAATACAAGCTCAGTACTGCGCAATCTAAGGCAATCTTAGAGATGAAAATGCAACGTATAACCAATACCGAAAAAGGACAATTGGTCGCTGAGATTCATGCTGAAATGGACATTGTCAAAGAATGTGCCTCAATACTGGGAAGTGAAGCTGTTTTGACAAATGTGATAGTGCGGGAACTAAATGAAATAAAGGCAAAGTACCCACAAGCACGGAAGAGTATAATTTTAAAAAATGTCAACGCCGTGTACGCAGAAGAGGATCTTATCGAGCGTGAGCAAGTCGTCGTTACAGCGACATATTCTGGGTATATAAAGCGTGTCCACATCTCAAATTACAGGGTTCAGAGAAGAGGAGGTAAGGGGCGTATCGCACAAAACATAAAATCTGAGGATCAGTTGGCACAGATTTTCGTTCTCAGTACGCATGATGAGATCCTCTTCTTTTCCAGTAGAGGTAAAGTCTATAAGTTAAAAGCGTACAAGTTGCCTATAGGTGAACCTCAATCGCGCGGAAGAGCTTTGGTGAACATTTTTGATCTTGCTGATGATGAGTCTATTACGAGCATTCTTCCTTTGAAAAGCTCCGATGCTGAGAACTTAATATTCTTGACTGCTCAAGGAAAGGTCAAACGCAATTCTATGAGTGACTTTGCCTATGTCCCAGCAAATGGAAAGGTAGCTATAAGGCTCAACGATAACGACGCATTAATATCTGTCAAAACTGCTCAAAATGAAGACTGCGTTTTTATTTCCACCAGGGATGGAAAATGTATAAGGTTCTTGGTTGGGGATTTGAGAGTCCTTAAGAGTAGAAGTTCTGAAGGTGTAAAAGCAATAACCCTAGGAAAAGATGATAACGCTATTTCCCTCTCAATACTGAATAAGCAGGTTCTTTCACCAGAGGACAAAGCTGAGTACATGAAAACTAAGTTCTTCGAGAGAATCCAAAATCCAGAAAATCATGAAGAACAGTTTGTTCTTACAGTTACCGAAAATGGTTATGGCAAAATCACGTCGAGTTATGAGTATAGGATAACAAACCGAGGAGGCGTTGGGATAATCAATATATCGACTTCCGAGCGCAACGGTAAGGTGGTCTCGAGCTTCAAGGTGACACTTAGTAACCATATAATGCTTGTTACAAATAGAGGACAGGTCATAAGGATAGAAGCAAACAACATCCCGGTCCTTGGTCGTAACACACAAGGAGTACGTCTATTTTCCATCAGGGCTGAGGAAAGGGTTGCTTCGGTGACAGAAGTAGAAGAGGTGGAAGATGATGACTCTGAAACAACTGAAAATTGCCAAGACAATAATTAGGCTGAATCCTTACTTCACCAGCTGTCTGCACAGAAGAAATGGAAACTGAGGATTAAAAGATAGCTAAAAGTTGTTGAAACGCATTGGGGGCTTATATTTATTCTTCAGTTTTGTACATAGAGCAGAAGGCAGAGATTACGAGATAACTGGAAACCGCTGAAATTCATGAAAGCTTTGTTTTATCGGCTAGATCTGGCTAGATGTAATTTATCGTATTTAAAATATCAGATTTTTCCCCCCAGTTTGGACTCACCCTTACAAATATTGACAAGTACACTTTTCTCCCAGAAAAAAGATTTGCCATTTCTCTCTCAGCGGATTTTCTGATCGTACCAATTGTTTTTCCACACGAACCTATTACGATCATTTTATGCGATTCACTCATTACGTGGAGTACTTGTCTGATCTTCACGCTCCTATCAAGGATTTCAATATTTTCGGTTTCTACGGTCAGTGAGTAAGGAAGTTCCTGATGTAGTCTGATAAACAACTTTTCCCGGAGAATTTCAGAAAGATTAAAGCCAAGCGGCATATCGGTTTCATCTTCTTTATCAAAATACCAGGGTCCCGGTTGAGCAGATTTAAGAAGGTAGTTCATAAGGTCAGCAACTCCATTACCTTTGAGAGCCGAAATCATGAATGTCTTCTCAAAATGGCCCAAGCTGTTTAGTTCTTGAGCAACTTCTAGCAGCCTTGGTTTTTCCACAAGATCTATTTTGTTTATTACCAGTACCAACTTGCCATTAGCTTTCCTGAGTATATCCTTTGTACTGTCCGAGATAGGGCGCCTTGGATCAATTATAAAACAAAAAATATCTGTTCCAGCGAATGCTCTCCAGGCGTTTTTCACTATGACCCTTTCGAGCTGACATCGCGGAATAAAAATTCCAGGAGTATCAACGAAAACCAATTGAACATCATCTTTTGTGTATATACCTCTGATTCTCGTTCTTGTGGTCTGTACTTTATGTGTAACCGCAGATATCTTGCTTCCAATAAGGGCATTCAACAATGTGGACTTGCCAACATTACTGTTCCCAATGAGAGAAACAAAAGCGGAGCGAGTACTAAAATTTTCTCCAGTCTGCAGGCAATCGCTGCTATTATACTCGGGACTACTCATTGAGACTTTTTGAAAAGGGGACTTTCATAACAGAATACATGCAAATCGGTAGATCTCCGACTTAGCTCATCCAATTGTAGCAATAATTCTGTCTAGATCATCTACCCCTTCGAGATTTAATGTTGTTACATTTGGATTCATTCGAGAGAGCATTTTGCTCAAAACATTGCCTGATCCCACTTCTATGAAAGTTTTTACACCTGCTCCTATTGCAAAAAGCATGCTCTCCCTCCATCGTACGCAGCCTGTGATTTGCTGCACTAGAAGCTCCTTTATTTTTTGAACCTCCGTTACTGGACTTGCTGTAACATTCGACACGATTGGAACAGAAGGTGTGACAATTTCTGCAGTATCGAGGGCATCTTTCACTGGCATAACAGCGGGCTGCATTAACTTGCAGTGAAACGGCGCACTCACATTCAACCGCACCACGCGCTTTATACCTTTTTGTTTTGCATACTGTTCAATCTTTTCTATCTCAGTAGTCAAACCGCTAACAACAACCTGCTCATTACTATTGTCATTCGAAATCTCACAGTTTGCCTTTGACTCCACTATGAGATCCTGTACTTCCTCAAAAGTTACTTTAAGCAGAGCAAGCATGCCACCTTCACCCATAGGCACAGCTTCTTGCATCGACTTTCCTCTAATTTTTAAGATTCTGGCAACTTGAGAGATCGTAATGGCACCAGACGCACACAGTGCTGTGTATTCCCCAAGTGAATGTCCAGCTAAGTACTTGGACAATTCCGAAACACTTTTTCCAGACTCTGATAAAAGAACCTTAAGTGCCGCCATAGAGGTTGCCATAAGGGCAGGCTGAGCATTCTCAGTATTCGAAAGTTCCGGTCCCTCAAATATTACTTTTGATAACTTCATACCCAGAGATTCATCGACTTCGGAAAAAACCTCACGGGCAACAGAGAAATTCTCGTACAAACTTTTGCCCATACCGACACGCTGGGAACCTTGTCCGGGAAATAAAAACATATTCATAGAGACTTTAAATAGGATCTGATCTGCAATACCAAAACTTATACCCTACAGAAATGGCAGTCAAATTTAGATGAACTTCATTCTTTTTCTGCCTCCCGAATCTTTACCAAGATTCTTTGAGCTTCTTCCATTTTGTTCTCATCTAGATCAGATGAATGAATCATTCGTCGATACTCTTCTCGGAGTTCGTCGCGCCATAATTGTTTCTGCAGTCTATCCCATAAAAAGGTTGCTTTTTCTATATCATCCGGAAGCGAAGCTAAATCACTCAGAAGCTTATAAGACGCTTCTGTCTCGCTGTCTGCAAGCAATGCCCTTTCAAGAGATGCACCACTAATATCGATTGAGGTGTTGAGCAATTGCACTATGGAGGATTGGAGTTTTACATGTCGTGGATCGCTCAATTTTAACAAAGAAAAGTATTCTTCACGATCACCATTCCGCAGAATTTCTGGAAATTTTATAACTATCTTCAGCAATAAGACTTTCTTATCTACGTGTATACTGGCGGAGGAAGAAAGTTTTTTAACATCTACAAAATGCGTGGCGTCTTCGCCACCCCTATACGCAGGAATAAAATTACGCTGACGAAGACTCCTTTTAAGTAAAAAGATTTGCTGCTGAAAAAAATCTTGGAAATGTTTTCTAATTTTATAGTCCTTCACGTTTATCAGATATTTTTCTAAGATCTTTTCCAACTCTATAAAGTCCTCTGGCGAACTGCATTGCCTCCCGTATTTAGCTAAAAAGAATATTGTATCAGATAAACTTCTGGCACCATCTAAAACACGCTGAAACGCAGCTCTATCACTTCTCACAAGATCATCGGGATCTTTACCTATGGGTAAGAAAGAGAAAGTAGTTTTTATCTCTAGAGAATTTATGAACTCATCCATGATGAGCTCCACTACTCTACCAGCAGCTTTTATTCCAGCATTGTCACCATCAAAACAAAATATTAGGTTTCTCCTTAATCGGTTGAGTAGTTTAAGATGATGTGACGTTATAGACGTTCCTAAGATACCCAAAACACTTTTATACCCAAATTGGCAGAGAGATATAACATCCATATATCCCTCTACTAATATAATGGGTTCTTCAGAATTCTTCGGAATCTTATCAATGTTATAAAGCAGTTCACTCTTTTTGAAAAATTCCGTTTCACAAGAGTTTATGTACTTTGGGAAAATACCCTCCTTTACAACCCTACTTCCAAATCCAATTACTTTTCCCTGTATATTGTGTATTGGAAAAACCAGTCTATCTCTGAAGTAACATCTACCCAGTTTATCAAGGACTCCAGAATTTTTAATCACAGTGCTAGGAAAATTCTTAGTTTTGTTGATGAAGGAGGTCAAATTAGAAGGACAATAACCCAACTTAAATTCAGAAATCACATCATCATCTAGACGGTTTCTTATGTAGTAACTTGCTTCTTGACCGACTCTAGAGTTCAAATTACTACAAAACCAATCTCTTAACTCTTCTAAAAATTGGAATACTTGGATAAAACTTTCTGTCCCAGAATTTTTCTTGTCTATTTTTATGCCTATGCTGGAAGCTAACTCTTCAACAGCTTCGCTCAGATCTAATCGTTTTGTTAGGGAAACAAAATCTATAACGTCGCCACTTTTACCACAACCAAAACAATAAAAGAATTTACCTTTATCATTCACCGAGAACGAAGGCGTCTTTTCTTGATGGAATGGACATCTTCCAATAAGTCTAGATCCAACTCTTTTGAGTTTAACCGTCCTACTTACAACCTCGGAAACAGGAATCCTTTCTTTAATTAGTTCTATGTATTTTTTTAACACAGAGACAAAACACGCGACCTAAGAAAAAAGAGGAAGTTCCTCATATTCTATCACCAAGAACAACAAAGGCTATTGCATAGTCCCCATCATCACTAAGAGAAATTTGGGAATTCCGAAGCATCCTGTCTTTAAAGTAAATGAATGGTTTTCCTTTATAATTATTCCTTATCGAGATCTGTTTAATTGCTAGGCCTATAGCGTGTCCTCGGGCTTTTATTATGGCTTCTTTTGCAGCAAAACGTTTTGCCAAATACGAGATCATACCCTTCCCACGGTGGGTTTCGGCTTCTTTTATTTCGTTCATGTCGAAAAATCTCGAAAGAAATTTCTGCTGGTAAAGTTCTAGCACTTTCTCGATGCGAGATAGTTTCACAATATCGACTCCTATGCTGATTTTTCTCCTCATCTATTGAGAATTACCTGAATCCATAATACTTTTTGCTGTGACTATACTGTTGTGCCCAAAACACGGAAATTAAAATCCCGATGATTGTTAAAAGGGAAGATAATTGTCCTAGCATTTTGCAGATTTAAAACTCTTTGTTAGACTTAGCCAAAATACTAACACGCATGAAAAAGTTGATAAATGACAAACTAGAAAATAAAACTGATGAAAGTTCTTCGGATGCCCGGTACAGGGCAAGGATGACCGAACAGCAACAGAATCATTTAGAAGAGTTAAAAAAGTTACAAGAGAGTTTCAAAGAAAAGACCGAAGGCATAAGCGACATCGAGTTTCGTGGAGACTTTGCATCTGATATCAACGAGGAAGACGAATTAAAAGCTGAAAAAAAAGTAGAAGTATCTAGAAGAAAGGGACTTTTCAGAGTAATCGCTGATAAATTCTCTTTTGTTGTTCGTCCATCCAATTGGGCAAAAGTCATATCTAGCCTTAGGAGTTTGTTCGGTGGAAAGTCCGTTGATCAGCTTCTTTTAGAAATAAAGGCTGGAAACAAGACGATCAAGTCTCTTCTTGCTCTTCTGAAGCACAAGGAAAAACTTTCCTTGCAGATTAGGATAGCAGCTTTATTAAGGGAAATCAGGCTCAGTAGAAACATAGGTAGAGAGTCCTTGAATAGAATTTCGGCTATCCAAAGTAGCTTGATTTCAAGTCTCAGTACGGCAGTTAGGGAGAGTTCTGGAAAGACAGATCTACAAAAGCTTTTGGGCTATCAGCACCAGGCTTCAGCACAGTCGAAGTTCCTTACTACACAGCTTGTTAAAGATGTACAGGTTTCGCATTCAGCTACACAAAGCCAAACCAAACCATATGACCCAAGAAGTGAATGTCCTCCTAGTTTCTTTCCGGCGTATTATGTATTTAGTGAGTCTCAGTCTCATACATGGATAGATGACCTACAGATTCTGAAGGGGATAAATATGCCGGCCACCCTGAAAAATCTCTTCTCTGAAGTCAAGAACAGGATAATCGCGGCTTTTTCCGCGGAGGTTTTAGGCACAGCTACAGTTGGCATGCAGATGCAAACAGCGACAGCTTCTAGTAGCAGGAGAGCAGAAAATCCTTTTGGTCAAGATTCTCATATTCAACATGGGCATATTTTCGAACACCGTTCCCATCGCCATGGGAGTGGATGTCCTTGTTGTAGTAGTGTACTTGAGACAAGTCAATCATTACAATTCTCTTACTCACAGTCCGCTATAAGATTAGGAGGACCAAGTGATATCCTCTCTTCAGCGCGTTGTAACCTAGCTGCAAGAACGCAAGTGCAGGTGCAGATCTAGTAGTTTTTCTGTGCTTGGAGATGGAATACCAGTGATGCAGAGATTAACTCTAACTCACTTTACAAGAGAGGAGTGTGTAATCACAGCCACAAAAGTCTAGCACTCTCATAGCTTTCGAAAAGAAGTCCATGCAGAAATTAAAAAGAATGAGTATTATTTTACTATAGGAAGCGTAATGCCAGCTTGACCCATATATTTGCCTTTTGCATCTTTATATGAAACATCACAATTAGTGCTACCCTTTAGAAAAATCATCTGACACACACCCTCGTTTGAGTAAATCTTTGCCGGTAATGGTGTAGTGTTGGAAAACTCAAGGGTAACATGACCTTCCCATTCAGGCTCAAGGGGCGTTACATTTACTATTATTCCGCACCTAGCATATGTAGACTTCCCCAAACAGATGACTATGACACCACGAGGAACTCTAAAATATTCGATCGTACACCCTAGTGCAAAGCTGTTCGGTGGAATAATACAGAAATCTCCTGTCCTCTCTATGAGCATTGATTCGTCAAAGTTTTTTGGATCGACCTGCGAAACTGCAAGATTCGTAAAAATCTTGAATTTATTTGATACTCTCGCATCGTATCCGTATGAGGAAAGCCCATAAGAAATAACACCAGTAGAGATTTTGGACGACACAAACGGCTCTATCATCCTAGATTCTAAAGCCTTGGACTTTATCCATTGATCAGGCATTACGGGCATTTTAAGGTTTGAAGTTCCTAGAAGTAACCTAACTCTTATACATCAATATGACTAAAACCTCCATACAAACTGGCTTTATGTGACTCACACAAATTTTATTTTGTAGGTAAAAGTAACTCTCTTTGATCAATTCTAAGCATTAGTAGAAAAAGAAAAACACATTGTGTTCAACAACAGAGTATTGGATCCATGACTTTTTTCTAAAAATGCCCAATACACGAGGAAAAATAATCCCACATTACGAAACCAAGGTACTATAAAAAACAGCATCCCTTTCATGCACGTTTATCAAGACTCTGAACTAGTAAGTTTCAATGACCTGAAAACAAGTAGCTATCCTTTTGCATTAAGGTAGTTCGTATTCAGATTAGTTTTGGTGTAACTATAAATAAAATAGATGGACCTTTATAGTAGGAAAATGCAGCGCATTGGAATAATCGGAGGCGGACAGCTAGGAAAAATGACAGCCATAGCTGCATATAACCTGGGTTTTAAAGTTTGTGTCCTAGCAGAGAAGGAGAACTCCCCAGCTATAGATGTAGCCAGAGATTATGTTGTTTCACCTTTCCTCGACAGGTCAGGGATTCTTAACTTTGTAGAACATGTAGACGCTATAACATTTGAGAGCGAAAACATACCAACAGAGACGCTTGATCTACTCCACGATAAGTTCGACGTTCCAAATACTAAAGCGATTAAGGTAGCACAGGACAGGTTCTTAGAAAAAGAATTCTTAAGGAAAAATGGAATACCAACTACCGAATATTGGTACATCGAAAAGGAGGAGGACCTTGATAGTGTAGATTTTCCAGCAATATTAAAAACAATCAATGGTGGCTATGATGGAAAAGGACAATTCCTCCTAGAGGATCATGATTATGTAAGAAGAGAAGCCGGAAACCTCAAATTCCCTCTAATAGCAGAAAAGTTATTTAGGATAAGTAAAGAATTCTCCATAATAGTTTCGAGAAATGAAACTGGAAGTGTGTGTTTTCCGATAGCAGAAAATGTTCATGTTAATGGAATACTCAAAACATCCAGCGTGCCAGCTGTACTTCCTCATCATGTCGCACTTGAAATAAAAAACATAGGATTTCAAATAGCAGATCTATTAGAAATAAAGGGTCTCTTGTGTGTAGAATTTTTTCTCGACGAAGATAACAAGCTAGTTGTGAATGAAATCGCTCCTAGACCACACAATTCTGGTCACTGGAGCATGGATTGCTGCGACATTGACCAATTTGAAGAACTGGTTCTTGCAATTACAGGTAATAAACTCAAAAAGCCTAATCTCGTAGTTCCGTGCACAATGAAGAATATTCTTGGCAATGAAATAAATACTTGGAAAGATTTATTCCTACAAAAAAATGTAAAACTCTACAACTATGGTAAAGAACAGCCTAAAATCCTAAGGAAAATGGGGCATATAAACATTCTGCATCCGTAAGACATCCTCAAGTGTTTGTTTTACTTGATTCATGTAAGAGAGAACAAGCATCCTAAGAAAGATGTAACTTACAAACATTTTACGTCCGCAAGATATTCTCAAGGTCATCTTTAAATTTTGTTAGATTTTTCTCTTCGAAATTTCCATCGTCCTTTATTACGATCTCCGGATTCACTGAGTAGAATCTGATTCCACCACTTTGGACCGAAGCATTAATCATAAGCGTAAGTTCATATAGACACTTTTTCGAAAATAAGTAGGAGAAATACTTTTTGCTTCCGCGGTTCTTAACTAGTGCATCGACGATATTGATGACTTTCCCACCTTTAGGATTATGAGAAATAAATCTTTGCATCAGAATAAGTGGTGCAAGAACATGTATCCGGTAATAGCTATCAAACAGATCTTGACTAGATGTCTCTACACTATCTTGTACAAAAAACGATGCGTTATTTACAAGTAGATTAAGATACGGAAAAAAGGCAAATGACTCATCTATTATTCCCCCGAGATGCCCGGAAAGAATTAGATCTTCCTGATATATATGAGTTCGTATTTTGTATGTTTCCTCTAATCTATTTTTTAATAAAACTACATCACCATAGGACTTGTTGTAGTGTAGGATCAGGTCATATCCATAACTTGCAAGAATTTCAGAAATAAAAGCTCCCAACCTTCTTGCTGAGCCCGTTATTAAAGCCGCTTTCCTTTCCAAAGTAAGTAAATTTTGCTTCTTTAAAAGACAAAATACAAATAGAATTTTCTACTTTCTAATACTCTACAAAACGTGTAGGTGAAAAGACAGTATTCCACGGAGGAGTTTCTAAAATTCTTTAAAGAATCATTTAAAACTCTTTTCCCTGCCAAAAAGTTCGTAAAGTGTGGATACATAAATGTCATATCAGACAGATTGGTTGCCTGCTTAAACGGGAAAATCAATAGGTTGATAATCAACATTCCTCCTAGACATATGAAATCCACCTTAGTTAGTGTTGTGTTCCCAGCTTTTGTTCTTTCAAAAGAACCCTCAAAAGGAATAATAGTAGCAAGTTATTCGAGCCTACTAAGCACTAAACATTCACTCGAAACAAAACTCGTTATGTCTTCTGAGTGGTACAAAAAAAAGTTCAAAGACACTGTCATATCAAAACATCACAACACAAAAAATAAATTTTTAACTACCAAGTTAGGATTCCGGCTTGCAACATCAATTTCAGGAACACTTACTGGAGAAGGAGCAGACATCATAGTAGCTGATGATCCAATAAATGCACTACAGGCAAACAGTAACACATTTAGAGAAAGGACAAAGACTTGGTTCCTAAACACATTTATGACACGCCTAAATCATAGTAAAAAGAGTATAGTAATCATTGTTATGCAGAGGCTTCATTACGATGATATATGTGGTCACTTAACAAGAACTTCGGACAAGTGGCATGTTATATCACTTCCACTTATTGCAGAGAGGAAAGAAAAAATTACTTCTATAAACTCAAAAAAGATTCTTTTAAAAAGGAAGGAAGGCGAAATTTTAAATAGAAACTATTTAAAACACGAAAATATACCAAAACTGAAAGCAGAGATAGGCACATACGTTTTTGCCTCACAGTACCAACAAAATCCAATTTCAAATATAAACTCGATTATTAGAAGAGAGTGGATAAAGCGTTACTTAGAAAAAGAAGAGATAAGTGAAATATTATATATATCTCAAAGCTGGGATACAGCAGCTTTTAATACTCAACAGAGTGATTATACAGTCTGCATTACATTTGCGAGATCGAAAACAGCATTTTATGTTTTAGACGTGTATAGAGAAAAACTAGATTATCCTGAAATAAAAAGAGCAATTGTTGAAAACGCAGAGAAATGGAAAGCAAATTACGTTCTTATTGAGAACAAATCAAGTGGACAAGCTTTAGTACAAGAGCTCAGAAGCTCAACAGCTCTACCAATAGTTTCTGTTACCCCAGTTAGAAAAAAAATAGAAAGACTCTACAGTGTCGTTTCAATATTTGAATCAGGGAAGTTCTATTTACCGTATTCCAGTGAATGGCTGACAAATTTCGAACTGGAGCTTTTTAGCTTTCCAGGATCGATTTACGATGACCAAATAGACAGTCTTACACAGTATTTGAACTACGAAATTACGAAAAGTTATCCCCAATTGAGTATAAGATTTCTCTAGAATCACAATGTTGATAAGTACGTGTAAAACCTGTTTATACAGGGTTTATTGTTTATTGAAATCTTTAATAGATCCGGTTGTTTTTAAAATCGTTCAGGATTTTTAAGAGAATTTCAACAAATTTGTTTGAGTGAGTGTCTTATCCCTTTTTTAGTTGAAATTTTTCTCGTTAATGCAAACTGTTAATATATTACTATGCCCAAGATACGCCAATCTATGCAACACTAGAGTCTATATTTTTACTGCAATTAACAAACTCCGACTTTGTTCAAAAAACTGTGAAAAAGATTTGATAAACACTTTCCCCTAAAATCACATTAATAATAAAATATATATCTATAAAGTAAGTATGTAGTAGAATTAGAACTTACGTTACAGTAACTTACCTATAAGTTTCAAAGCGATTGTGTCACTGCTAGATAAAAAAATATCCACATGGTTTATGAGACAAGCAGGAAGGTATCTCCCTGAATATCTCAAAATATCAAAAGAAATGACTTTTTTTCAGATGTGTGAATCACCTGAAATAGCATCAGAAATAACACTACAACCTATCAAAAGATTTGACCTTGACGCCGCAATAGTATTTTCTGATATTCTTGTCCTACCAAGAGCTCTTGGTTGTAATATAGATATCAAAAAAAGTACTGGTCCCGTAATAGAGAGGATAAATAACCCAAATTGGTTAACATATGATGCGTTCGAGGAGAAAATTTCTCCAACACTAAATACGATTGCTATAACAAGAAAATCTCTTCCACAAAATAAGAGCCTAATAGGTTTTGCTGGAGGACCGTGGACAGTAGCGCTCTATATCATTGAAGGTGGATGGGATAAGACTTTTTTAAGAACAAAAGAATTCATTAACAAAAGGTACCATGAGTTCAAAGAAATAATATCGATTTTGACTGATGCAACAATTCAATACTTAAATAAACAACTCAAACACGGTGCGGACTTTATACAAATATTTGAAAGTTTTGCTTGGGCAGCATCATCAAACGAGTTTAAAGAGTTCATAGTGGAACCGACGAGAAGAATAGTTTCATCTATTGATGTTCCAGTTATAGGGTTCCCTAAAGGAGCTGGGGTGTCTTATCTTCAATATGTGAAAGAAACTTCAGTTGACGTAATAAGTACTGACCATTCTCTACCACTCGATTGGATAGCAGACAATCTTCAAACTCATGCTGTTGTACAGGGAAACCTTGATCCTTATCTTCTGGCATTTAATAAAAAAGAAGCACTTCTGCAAACAGAGAGAATAGTAGATGCTTTCTCAGAAAAGAATTTTATCTTCAATCTTGGTCATGGTATTTACAAGGAAACTCCGCTTTCCTCAGTGGAAGCAGTATTAGATTTTATAAGAGCTAGGAATTAATAAGTAAATTTGTTACAACTACACCCGTGTCTCTTGTAATTACCTAAAAGTGGGCTTCCTTAAAAATCTTGAGAGAGAGATTGTGGAGCTAAAGAAAAAGAAAAATGCTGTAATACTTGCACACTACTACCAAGATGATGAATTACAGGATATAGCCGATTTTGTCGGTGATTCTCTTGATTTATCTAAAAAGGCTTCGAATACGGATGCTGAAATCATTGTTTTCTGTGGAGTGACATTCATGGGTGAAGTTGCAAAGCTGCTAAGCCCAGGAAAAAAAGTTATTGTGCCAGATATGGCAGCTGGTTGTTCTTTAGAGGATTCCTGCAAAGTTGAACATTTGAAAAAATTTATAAGTCCTGTTGAGAACCCGTTTGTTTTGACATATATAAATTCTTCAGTTCATGTTAAGGCAATATCAGATTCAATATGTACCTCGTCTAGTGCTGAAAAAATAATAAACAGTATACCAAAAGAGAAAAATATCGTTTTTGCTCCGGACAAGTTTTTAGGGAGCTATTTACAGAAAAGAACAGGCAGAAAAATGAAAATTTGGCAAGGAACCTGCATCGTTCACGAAAGTTTCTCTGAGAAGCATGCTATCTCACTTAAATTAGAAAATCCAGATGCAAAAGTTGTTGCTCACCCAGAATGTCCTGATGTGCTTATCAAATACGCGGATTTTGTTGGATCAACATCGCAAATACTTTCATATATAAAAAAATCGGGCTTCCTAAAGTTTATAGTTCTGACTGAGCCTGGAATAATACACCAGGCAAAAAAGATTCTTCCACACGGTATTTTTTTTCCAGTGGAATCAGTTAATTCATCTGGGACATGTGCTATGTGTAACAAGTGTCCCCACATGAGACTAAACACAATGGAGAAGTTGTATCACTGCTTAGACAAGGAAGAACCATCAATAGAAATAGATCCATCAATCTTTGATGCTGCAAGATCTGCTGTTGAGAACATGTTTTTTTACCTGAATAAATAGAGGACACAAATCCAATGATTTGTGTTTATTGTTTAAATAGATGTGATCTTACATCATTTATTATTTGATGCGGTAAAAATTGAGAAAGGTCTCCTCCAAGGATTGCTACTTGTTTGACAAAAGTTGATGAGAGAAATTGTGTTTCGTGTGAGGCTGGAAGGAATATTGTTATTATTCTATCGTCCAATTTATGATTTACCCAACTCATTTGGAACTCATATTCGAAGTCTGATACGGCTCTTAGGCCTCGTACTATGGTGTTACCTTTTTCTTGCCTAACAAAATCAACTAAAAGACCTTTGAAAGTTTTTATCTCAAGTTTTCCTTTAATTTCTGCTATAGAATTTTGAATGAAGCTCTTTCTCTTTTCACTTGAAAATGTCGGAGCTTTTGATGTACACTCCGCAACAGCTATTATAAGCTTGTCCACCACTAAGAGTGCCTTCTTTATTATATCTAAGTGACCTAGTGTTACTGGATCAAATGTTCCAGCGTATACTCCGATCCTCATATGTTACTCAATTAATTCTATTACTAAGATTTTTAATTCATCATCCAGTTTCTTATCTAGAAAACTACCATTTGCTATGACTATTTTCCTAGTAAGTGGTTGCATATCTATTACAAAATTCTCAATTGGTGACAACCCGCTGCCAATCTTTATCTCAATCCGTTTTGAGATAATTTTATTTCCCCGGATATCATATATCTCATAGTTTATGTGTGCATTATCACCACAAAACTTTGGCTTTTTATTTGTTATCCTTCCATTCAGTATTATAGGATTCAGTTCAAAGTCCGGGACATTTTTATTTTCTACATCTAGAATTTCAACTTTGAACGAGGTAAAGTCGTTGTTTTTTTTATCTAAAAAGACCTCATTTACTATCGAACCCGGTACTCCAATCTGTGCTTCTTCTCCTTTTTTCATACCTATTGGAATCATGTTTAATATAGGAAGATGATTTTTTCCTACAATATATTCAAGCTGCTCTAATTTTCCTATCGTACCTCCGTAAGCATTGATTTTGACTTTATCACCACATTTTATTTCATTTCCTTCTCCCGCTTTTAATAACGATTTTGTAATTAGTCGGTCATAGAAAAGTCTACTTCTTATACCATCGAACAATCCATAATTATCTAACCGCGAGTCTATATACAGTTCTATTATTGGTTTAACAATGTAATAACCAATAGAGACAAATATATTATTTCGATTGTTTAACTGCAATTCGTATTTATTCTCTTTATCTGAGTTTTTTAGGTAAACAGCCAAAGAAAGAGATGATATGAATAGTAGGAGTAAGAAAAATATGATTTTTAATAATCTCTTCATCTGTTTGATGTGTAATTACAAAAGAAAATTCCACAATGTTCCACGTGGAACAATATTTTGAATTTCAAAGAACTACTCTTCATATGTATTAGAATCTACACGTACTGCGTATATAATTGTATATGACACAAGTAGGTTTTTCTATGAATAGAAC